>NZ_JBEZJP010000517.1:0-5099 GCF_040653175.1 Actinomadura sp. NPDC048032 | reverse complement strand
GTGGGTCCCGGCACGGCCGGCGGGCGTCGCCTTCACCTGCCTTCAGCTGGACGCACGGACGAAGCGGAGTGTCACTCCACGCCCATGTTGAGGTAGTCGTACATTCCGCCGTAGTAGTACGTGATGCCGGCGTTCGTCACGCGCTTCGGCCGGTACATCAGGGCCTTGGCGTAGATCAGCGGCACCTCGGCGGCGGTCGCCATGACCGCCTTGTCGACCTCACCATAGGCCTTCAGACGCGAAGCCTTGTCACCGTTGGAGATCGCGTCGTCGAGGCCCTTGTTGACCTTCGGGTCGTTGAGCTCGGCGAGGTTGTTGCCGCCGGACGGCTTGATCGCCGCACCGTGCACGATCTGCGAGAGGAAGCCGTAGCCGGTGGGCCAGTCGGCCGCCCACGCCATGATCATCATGCCGATGCCGTGGTCGTGAACGTACTTCGGCACGCCGACGTACTTGTTGAAGTAGTCGCCGGCCGGGAACTGGACGATGCTGACCTTGATGCCGACCTTGGCGAGGCTCTGCTGGATCGCCTCGGCCATCGCGACTTCCTTCGGCCGGTCCGACCGCGCCGAGATCTTGGTGCTGAAGCCGTTCGGCTGGCCGCACGCCTGCAGCTCCGACTTGGCCTTGGCGAGCGTGGCCTGGTCGAGACCGCCGCCCTCGGCCTGCTTCTGCGGGTACAGGTCGAACTTGGTGTAGCCGTCCACCGACGGGGGCAGCACGGTGGTGGCGATGTCGCCGCCGGCCAGCGGGCCTCCGTAGGCGGTCTGCGCGGCGACCTTGTCGGTCGCGTACTGCACGGCCGTCCGGCAGTGGATGTTGTCGAGCGGCTTGACGTTCACGTTCAGCGACATGAACCGCAGGAAGCCCTGGACGGGGTTGTCGACGTACGGCTTCTGCTCGGGGGTCAGCACCTTCGGCTGGGTCCCGGCCTGGACGCCGACGCCGGTGATGTCCATGTCCAGCGCGCCGGCCAGCATCCGCTGGTCGATGTCGTCCGCGTTCTGCTTGATCTGGACTTCGATCTTGTCCGGCAGCGCCTTGCGGAGCGGGTCGGTGCTCTGGTTCCAGTTCGGGTTGCGCGACAGCGACATGGACTTGCCGCGCGTGTAGTTGTCGATCTTGTACGGCCCGCTGGAGACGATCGCGGACTCGTACTTCGTGCCGGTGTCCTTGGCCTTCGGCACAGGGATCGACTGCGACATCGAGACCAGGTAGTCGAACTCCTGGAACGGCTCGTTCAGGTGGAAGACGATCGTCTGGTCGTCGGGGGTCTCGATGGACTTCAGACCTCCGCCCCCTCGACCTGCCGCCGTCCGCCGTCCCGGCGGGCGCGCTCCGCGCGGGCGGCGCCGGCCGCGTCCTCGTCGGCCCCATGCGCCGCGGCGAACCCCTCACCGACGCCCGCGTCGTCGGCGCCGGGCTCCTGCGCGGCTACGGCCCCGGCACGGTCGCCGCACCGGTCCGCCTGGCCGACGCGGGCGCCGCCCGCCTCGTCCGCCCCGGCGACCGCGTGGACGTCCTGACCGTGCCGTCCGAGGGCGCCCCCGCGAACGGCCCGCGCCCCCGCTGGCCCGCCGCACGCGTGGTGGTGTCAGAAGTGCCGGTCATAGCGATCCCGCCCCCGGACGAGAACGGCCCCGAGGAGGGCGCCCTGGTCGTCCTGGCGACCGACCGCCCCCAGGCCGTCGCCCTGGCCGGCGCCGCCGGCCCCCTCGCCCTGACGATCACCGCCCCCTGACCCCGCGCACGTGGGAGGGGCCGACTTGGCGAATCAGGCATGACTTCATTACGATCCGTAGCCGTTTCACGCGCCCCGCCAGCCGGGGGCGCGACCCCCACAACCCCTGGAGCCGACATGAGCGGATTCAAGAAGTTCCTCTTCCGCGGGAACCTTGTCGAACTCGCGGTGGCGTTCGTCGTCGGAGCGGCGTTCGCCGGGCTCGTGAAGGACTTCGCGAACTCCTTCATCACCCCGCTGATCGCCCTTCTCGGCGGCAAGCCCGACTACACGCGCCTGGCCGTCAGCATCGACGGCACCACGTTCCCCTACGGGGTCTTCGTGACCTCGGCGATCGCGTTCTTCATCACGGCCCTGATCGTCTACTTCCTGGTCGTGCTCCCGACGACCAAGCTGATCGAGCGGATGGACCGCGGCAAGGAGGCCACCGAGCGCGAGTGCCCGCAGTGCCTCAGCGACATCCCGGTGAAGGCGCGCCGCTGCCGCTACTGCACGGCGGAGGTCGTCCCCGCCGACGAGGTGCCGGCCCCCCGCTGACGCCGGGCGGCCCGGCTCATCCGTTCTCCGTCCCGAACTCCCAGTGCCAGGGCTCGAACGGGTTGCTGTAGGCCCAGGCCGGGTGGATCCATCCGTACTTCCCGGCGTGGGCCTCCATCCAGTTGAACTGGACGGAACCCGAGCTCTGCACACCACCGCACAGGTCGAGCGCCTGCCCCTTGCCGTGGTTGCTCGTCCCGGGAACGGCCGCGAAGCCGGGCCGCTGCGCGTAGACACGGTGCTGGTCCGCCAGGCTGCGGTAGGCGTCCGTCACGCACATGTCGCGCCCGAAACTGCGCTTGTACGCCTCGTTCAGCTTGTAGAAGGCGAGCGCCGCGTCCGCCCGCAGCATGTGCCCGTTCTTCTGCGGCAGAGGGCACAGGTACTTCGACGGGATGAGCCCGTTGGGGAACTTCCTCGCATCCCTCGCCAGGGACTTGTCGCACCCGAGTTCGAGCCGCTTCTGCCGCGTCACCGCCAGCTTGTCGAGCATCGCGTTGAGCTGCTTGGTCAACTGCGCCGACCGGTTCTTCAGCCCCTCCACCTCCTGCTGGAGGCGGGTCTGCTCGACCGCGTTGCGCGACTGCAGCTCCTGCGCCGTGGAGGCGAGCCGCTGCCGCCGGTCCTGCAGCTCGTCGGCACGGTCCACGAGCGCCTGCTGCGACCTCGCCATGAGCGTCACGTCCGCCGTCGACCGCAGCGCCGTGCTCGGATCGCCGCCCCCGAAGATCGCCATGGAACCGGCCGCGCCGCTCTGCTGGTAGGAGGTGTTCGCGAGCCGGGCCAGCGGCTCGCGTATCCGGTTCAGCTCGGCCTCGGCCCCGGCGAGGTCCTTCAGCGTGGCGCGCAGCTTCACCTGGGACCCGGCAAGGTCCTTCTTCCGGGTCTCCATCTGCTTCGTGGCCTTCTCTAGCTCGGTGCGCGCCTTCGTCGCCTCGCGGCGCAGCGACTCGAGCGAGTCGGCCCCCGCGGCCGCGTTCGCGGCGCCGTGCGGTGAGAGCGTCGCCATCACCAGGAAGACCGCGGTCAGCGCCGCCGACCGGGGGTTCGGCACGGTGGTTTTCCTCCTGATGCCCAAAAGCGGAACAGCGCCAGAACGCTACTACAGGATCTACGATGACCTGTCCGTAATCGGTTCAGCGACTTCGGTGATGTTCGCACCACCGGCGCATCCACCAGACGTCCTCCCAGCCGGCAGGGCACGGCCGCCGCCCACGCGCGGACGGGGAGGGGGTGGGCGCGGGCGCGGGGCTCGCCCTCCGCGGCGTCACCGCCGGCCTGGGCGCCCGCCTCGGCGGCTTGGTCGCCACCTGCGGCTCCGTCTCCGGCGGCACGTACGTCCCGAACGTCGGCTCGCCCTCCGGCGCCGGCGCCACGCTCCGCGCGGGCCCGCCCGCCGACTCCGGCCTCTCCCGCGCGGGCTCGTCCCGCAGCCCGAACGCGATCGCCGACGCCACCAGCACGGGCACCGCGAATGCCGCGGCGACGACCGTGATCCGCCTACCGCGCGGCGACTCCTCGCCCGCCGATTCCCGGGCGTCCAGGTCCTTCGGCTGCCCTCGATGCCGTCCCGTCACGGAACGGAAGCGTACCCATACCGCCCCCGCGCGGCCTAGGGTCCGGCGCATAACAGGGAGCGCCCACCACTCCCCTTCCCCTACCCTGTAGGTGCCGTCCGCTACGCTCTACCGCGAGCGACGACACGCCTCCGTAGCTCAGGGGATAGAGCACCGCTCTCCTAAAGCGGGTGCCGCAGGTTCGAATCCTGCCGGGGGCGCTTTCATGACCATCGCGAAAGGTCCTTGGCCGGCAGAGCGCCGCGCCGGGCTTTCGCTTCCTCGGAACGGGCGCGGTTCCGTGCGGGGCGCCGTCCCCTAAGGCATGTTGCTCACGTTTCCTGGTGCGGGCTCGGCGGGCGTGCGGGCGTCTTTCAACGAAAGTGGCCCTCCTCCCGGGGGAGAAGGGCCACTTCGGTGAAGAAGCGTGCCATGCGGGACGGCACGCTCATGTGGGAATCGGCTCGGCTGAGCCGAAGGTTTCGCGGTCGGCGTCCGGCGTCACGCCGGGGCCGTAGAAGGGGGCCGGACCAGCCCCCCTCATCTCGGTCATCTTGACGATGGAGCCGCGCAGGCCGGGGGGCCTAGGGCGCGGTTCTCACACTCGCCAGGCCGCAGGGGAGACCAGCGCGGTGTACTCCACCCAGTCGTACCCGTCCCGGGTGTACTCCTCCCGGAGGTACTTGAGCAGGCCGTACTCCCGCACGTAGCAGCCCACCGGCGTGTACTCCACGACGGTGATCCACAGGATGGCGATCCGCCGCACGGTGACCCTCACCACGAGGAACTCCACCACGGTGACGCGCATCGTGGCGAGGTCGAGCACGGGGATCCACACCCGGTCGTACTCCACCACGACCAGCTCCACCAGGACGAAGTCGATCTCGGTGAAGCCGCCCCCGGGGAAGCTCACCCCGGTGAAGGCGGGCCAGGTGAAGTCGGGCCCGGCGTAGCGGGTGAGGGGGAAACCGTTCCCGCGACGGGAGATCTCGGGACGGTCGTTGGTCGGGATCATGATGATCACGCAGCCTTCCGGGCTTTAGTCACGAACTGCACGAGGCAGAAGCCCTGCCGAGCAGGACCTGATCAAGACCGTACGGCGCCGGGGCCGGAAGGCAACCGGGCCGAAAGCGCGACCCGGGTCATATCCCGAAAGGCCTTCGGCTCGCCCGGCGCTCGTCGGGACCAACGGGGCGGGCAAGACGACGCTGCTGCTCCTCCTGGCGACCCTGCTCGCGCCCGACGCGGGCACGGTGCGGATCGCG
>NZ_JBEZJP010000516.1:0-5116 GCF_040653175.1 Actinomadura sp. NPDC048032 | reverse complement strand
GGTGGGCGGCGCGCTCGGCCGGCGGCGACGCGGCCCAGCCCGGAGCGGCGGCGACCGCCGCGGAGACGGCCTGGTCGGGTGTCATGAGGTGCTCCCCTCTTCCTCGGTGTTCGGGGCCGTGCGGGCGGACCGCGGCGCCCGGTTCTCCACCGAGTTGCGGTACCCGTACAGCGCGTAGACGACCAGGCCGAGCACCATCCACACCGCGAACCGGACCCAGGTGATCCAGTCGAGGTTGGCGATCAGCCAGATCGAGAAGGCGATGCCGACGAGCGGCACCACCGGCACCCAGGGGGTGCGGAACGAGCGCGGCAGGTCGGGGCGGGTGCGGCGCATCACCATGACGGCGATCGCGACGACGATGAACGCCATCAGGATGCCGATGTTGGTGAGGTCGGCCGCCTCCTTGATGGGCAGCAGGCCCGCGATGACCGCCGAGCCGATCCCGACGAGCCAGATGACGCGGGTCGGGACCTGCCGCCGCGGGTGGTTGCGGGCGAAGTAGGCGGGCAGCAGGCCGTCGCGGCTCATCGAGAACCAGACGCGGGTGACCGCCAGCATGTTCGCGAGCGCGGAGGTGGTGATGCCGACGACGGCGCCGACCGCGACGACCGTGCCGAGACCGGTCAGGCCGACCGAGGCGAGCGCGCTGGAGAACGGGCTCTTGACGTCGATCTGCCGGTAGTCCTGCATGCCCAGCAGGACGATGCAGACCAGGAGGTAGATGACCGCGGCGATGGCCAGCGAGATGACGATCGCCTTGGGGAGCACCTTCTTGGCCTCGGCGCTCTCCTCCGCCGCCGCGCTCATGGCGTCGTAGCCGTAGACGGCGAAGAAGGTGGTGGCGGCCCCGGCGACGGCGCCGCCGATGCCGAACGGCAGGAACGGGCTGAAGTTGCCGGCCGAGACGTGGAACGCTCCCGCGACGATGACCAGCGCGACGATCGCGAGCTTGACCACGACGAGGATCGTCTCGAACCGCGCGGACTCCTTCGTCCCGCGCGACAGCACGAACGCCAGCAGCAGGCACAGCAGCGCCGCGAACAGGTCGACCTTGTGGCCGGCGCCGGTGCCGGGCGCGCCGAGCGCCCAGTCCGGGATGTCGAGGCCGATCTGGTCGAGGATGTAGGACAGGTAGCCGGAGATGGCGATCGCGACGACGGCGACGATCGCGGTGTACTCCAGCAGCAGGTCCCAGCCGATCGCCCAGCCGATCGCCTCGCCGAGCACGGCGTAGGAGTAGGTGTAGGCGGAGCCGGCCTTCGGGATGGTGCCGGCGAACTCTGCGTAGCAGAGCGCGGCGGCGGCGCTGGCGATGATGGCGATCAGGAAGGAGATCATCACGCCGGGCCCGGCGTCGTCGTGGGCGACGACGCCGGCGAGCGAGAACACGCCCGCGCCGACGAGCCCGCCGAGGCTGAGCGCGACGAGCTGCCACAGCCCCATGGTGCGGCGCAGGCCGCCCGGGGTCTCCTCTTCCGAGGAGTCGACGGGTTTCAGGCGGAAGACCCCGGCCCGGGTGAACAGCGCGGACCCGGCAGGGCCCCGCGGTGGTCGTGTTTTGGGCATGGCTTGGGACATGGAGGTCCCTCCCGACTGGTGCAGGGTGGGTGTGACGCGGCGGTCAGGGCCGCCGTGAAGGGCTCGGGAAGAGCCGGCCGGTCCCTCTCAGAGGACGAAGCCCTCGGGGAAGGGGTCGGCGGGGTCGAGCAGGTAGGTGGCGGTGCCGGTGATCCAGGCCCGCCCGGTGAACTCGGGGATCACCGCGGGCAGGCCGCCGGCGTCGGCGGTGCCGACCAGGCGCCCGGTGAACCGGGTGCCGATGAACGACTCGTTGACGAACTCGGTGTGCAGCGGCAGCTCGCCCCGGGCGTGCAGCTGCGCCATGCGGGCGGAGGTGCCGGTGCCGCACGGCGACCGGTCGAACCAGCCCGGATGGATGGCCATCGCGTTGCGCGAGCGCCTGGCGTCCGACCCGGGCGCGAGGAACTGGACGTGCTTGCAGCCTCCGATCAGCGGGTCGGCGGGGTGGACGGGGCGGTCGGTCGCGTTGATCGCCTCCATGATCGCCAGCCCGGCCCGCAGGATGTCCTCCTTGCGGGCCCGGTCGAACGGCAGCCCGAGCGGCTCGAGGTCGGTGATGGCGTAGAAGTTGCCGCCGTAGGCCATGTCGTAGCGGACGTCCCCGAGCCCGGGCACGGCCACCACCGCGTCCCGCCGGAGCGCGAACGAGGCGACGTTGCGGAGCGTGACGTGCTCGGCGACGCCGTCGCGGACCGCGACGCGGGCCTCGACGAGGCCGGCCGGGGTGTCCAGCCGCACGATCGTCTCCGGCTCGGTCACCTCCACCATCCCGGTCTCGACCAGGACGGTCGCGACGCCGATGGTGCCGTGCCCGCACATCGGCAGGAACCCGCTGACCTCGACGTAGACGACGCCCCAGTCGGCGTCCGGGCGGGTCGGCGGCTGGAGCAGGGCCCCGCTCATCGCGGGGTGGCCGCGCGGCTCGTCCACCAGGAAGCGGCGGAGCCCGTCCAGGTGCCGCACGGCGTGGCGGCGCCGCTCGGCCATCGTGGCGCCCGGGATGGGCGCGACGCCGCCGGTGACGACGCGCGTCGGCATCCCCTCGGTGTGGGAGTCGACCGCGCTGATCGACCGGGCCGAGCGCATCAGGCGGCCCGCCGCCGCGCGAGGGCCTCGATCGCGCGGTCCATGTCGGCGGTGACGGCGGCGCGGTGCTCGGGGACGAGCGGGCCGCGCGGCGGGCGGCAGGGGCCGCCGTACCGGCCGACCTGCTCCATGCCGAGCTTGATCGCCTGGACGAACTCGGTGCGCGAGTCCCAGCGGAACGCGGCGACGAGCGGCTCGTACAGGGCGCGGGCCTCCTCCAGCTTCCCTGCGGTGGCCAGCTCGTACAGCAGCGCCGACTCGGCCGGGAAGACGTTGGGGAAGCCGGCGAACCAGCCCGTCGCGCCCATCAGCAGCGCTTCGAGGGTGACGTCGTCGGCGCCGGCGACGACCTCCAGGCCCGGGGCCCTCTCCCGGATCTCCAGCACGCGGCGGACGTCGCCGGAGAACTCCTTGACCGCCACGACGCCGTCGATCTGGGCGATCTCGGCGAGCAGGTCCGGGGTGAGGTCGACCTTGGTGTCGATGGGGTTGTTGTAGACCATGACCGGCAGGCCGACGGACGCCACGGCCTCGAAGTGCGCGATGATCTCGCCGCGGTTGGCCCGGTACATGGTGGGCGGCAGGCACAGCACGCCGTCGGCGCCGTCCTCGGCCGCGATCTGCGTCCAGTGCCGGGCCTGGTGGGAGCCGGGGCCGTGCACGCCGACCACGACGACGCCGTCCCGGCCGACCGCCTCGACGGCGGTGCGGGCGACGCGGCGGCGCTCGTCGTCGGTAAGCGAGGAGTACTCGCCGAGGGACCCGTTCGGGCCGACGCCACGGCAGCCGTTGTCGACGAGCCAGCGGCAGTGCTCGGCGTAGCGGTCGTGGTCGACGGCGAGCCCGGCGGGGGCGGCGGCGTCCTCGCGGTAGGGCAGGGCCGTCGCCACGATGACGCCGCCGAGGCTCAGGGGCTTGCTGTCGCTCATCGGGCGCTCTCTTTCTTGTCGGGTGTGTCAACTGGAGGGTCCGCGAGCTCGCCGAGCCGGATGGGCTGGGCGACGGGCCGGCGGTGGGGGTCGCTCCCGCCCGCCCGGCCGCGGAGCAGTTCGGCGACCGCGGGGCCGCAGACGCGGGCCTGGCAGGGGCCGAGCCCGGCGCGGGTGCCGAGCCTGACGGCGGGGGCCGAGCCGGCGGCCGCGCCGTCCGCGGCGCGCAGGAGGGTCCCGCAGGCGGTCTCCTCGCAGCGGCAGACGATCGTGTCGGGGCGCAGCCAGCCGGGCCACGCCGCGCCGACGGGGTGCGCGGCGGCGAGCCGGCCGGCGAACGCGCGCCCCCGGTCGCGGCGCCGGCGCAGGGCGGCGGCCGCGCGGTCGCCGGGATCCCCTCCCCCGGCGGCCCAGCCCGCGAGCAGCCCCTCGGTGCGGGCGGCCGGAGCCCCGGCGATGCCGGTGATCTCCCCGGCCGCGTAGACGCCGGGGACGCTGGTGCGCTGGTCGTCGTCGACGTCGGCGAAGGCGCCGCCGCACAGCCGGCAGCCGGCGGCGACGGGCAGTTCGAGCTGCGGGCTGAAGCCGTGGGTGACGCAGAGGGCGTCCACCGCGACGGTGCGCTCGGTGCCGGGCACGACCGACCAGTCGCGGCGGAGCCGCGCCGTGACCGCCTCTTCGACGCGCCCGTCGCCCCGGGCCTCGATCACGGCGCGGCCCGTCCGGTAGGGGACGCGGTGCCGGGCCAGCAGCGCCGCGTACCCGGCCAGCTCCCCCGCCTTGCCCGCCTGCGGCGCCAGCTCCCACGGGCGCGCGGCCCAGCCGCGCGCCACGGTGGCGGCCGGGTTGGCCTCCAGCACCTCGAGAACGGTGCCGCCGGCCTCGATCAGCGACGCGGCGACCGGGAGCAGGAACGGTCCAGAGCCGGCGATGAGGACGGGGTCGCCGACGACCAGGCGCTCCCCCTTCGCCAGCGCCTGCGCCGCCCCGGCGGTGTAGACCCCGGGCAGTTCCCAGCCCGGGAAGGGCAGGACGCGGTCGTGGGCCCCCGGCGCCAGCACCAGCGCGTCCGGGCGCAGGACGCGCCGTTCCCGTCCGGCGCCGTCGGCCTCGCCTCGCAGCACGTGGACGTGCGGCGGCCCCTGCTCGGCGCGGTCGAGGGACCAGACGGCGCTCTCGGGCCACCAGTCGCAGCGCGGGTGGCCGAGCACGCGGTCGCGCAGCCGCTCGAAGCCGCGCCACCCGTGGTGGAGGCGGCCGGGGCGGGCGGCGCCGAAGGCGGCGGGCGGCATCCGGTGGTACTGGCCTCCGGGGTCCTCGGCGGCGTCGAGCAGCGTGACCCGCGCCCCGGCGCGCAGCGCGCCCGCCGCCGCGCCGAGCCCCGCCGGGCCGGCGCCGACGACCACGACGTGCCGGCTCACCTGGCCTCCCTGCGCCTGGGTCGACGGGCCGCTGCAGGACGGCGTCGCGCTCGGCGAGCACCTCCCGCCGCTGGAGCCCGATCAGATGGTTGTACC
>NZ_JBEZJP010000515.1:0-5117 GCF_040653175.1 Actinomadura sp. NPDC048032 | reverse complement strand
GGCGCCGGAGCGCAGCAGCTTGCGTCAAACCGAAAAGACTCATGGGGCTCTGCCCCACACCCCAGACCTCGGGCCTCGGCCCGCAGAACGCGACCGAGTCCTTCGCGGCTCTGCTGCGCGACCGGCTCCGTAAGGACGGCGTCTACATCGAGGTCCCCCCGTCCGGCGGCAGCGGCGAGATCCGCCAGTTCGGCGACGTCCGCGGGCTCCCGATCGAGGACGCCTGGTCGGCCGCGAACTCCGAGACCCCCTACGACGCGGGCGCCGCGCGGGTGGTCGCGCTGTTCGTGGACATCGCCCTGTCGGGGCACGCCAGGGAGCGCCGCGACCATCCGCGGCCGCGGCCGAAGTCGAAGGTCCGCGAGGCCCTCGACGCCGACGACGCGGCCGACCGGCGGGCGTCCCGCATCGAGTGGAGCGTGTTCGGCGGCGGCGCGGCGCTGAGCGGGGCCTCGATCCTCGGCCTGCTGGTCGCCCGCCGCGTCCTGGCGGCGCGGCGGGCGCGGCGGCCGGGACGATCGCCGAAGAAGAACACCGGGAAGGCACGCAGATGAGGCGGCTTCCGGCGGTGCTCGCCGCCCTCACACTCGCCCTCGCCGCGCTCGCGGCGCTCCCCGGCGCCGCCGCGGCCGACGAGCCGCCCCCGTACGCCTACCACCGGCTCGACCGGGTGGGCGCCGCGCTGGCCAGGGACCCGCTGTTCGTCGACCCGGACCTCGCGCAGGCGCTCGGCGCGTCCGACCGCGCCCGCCTCCGCGCGGTCCTCGCCGGGACGGCGAAGCGGCTCGGCACGCCGGCGTACGTCGTCGTGATCCCCAACCCGAGCGAGTCGGAGTCGCAGGGCCGCGACGACGCGTTCCTGTTCATGCTGCACGACCGCTCGCGCCGCGACGGCCTCTACGTGATGGCCGACGGGCACGGGAATCTGGAGTCCGAGGCGTTCAACGTCCCGCGCCGGGGCCTGTCCGCGTTGGATGAACTGGACGAGGAGGACGCGCCGGGCGCCGCGAGACCCGCCGACTCCGAGCGCCCGTTCGACGGGCTCGCCGACCGGATCGTCCGGCGGCTCGACGGCTACGCGGCGGCGCCCTCGGCGTCCCCCACCATGCCGCGGCTGTACTCCAGTCCGGACCCGTTCGGGCAGGAGAACACGCTGACGCCCGACGAACCGGAGATCAAGGCGCCGCTGCTGACCGGGCTCCTGCTCGCCGGGCCCGCGGCGGCCGCGGTCCTGTACTGGCTGGGCCTCGGCGTCCTGGCCCTGCGCAGGGGCGGGCTGTCGCGCTCCCCGAACCGGCCGAGGACCCGCCGGCACGACCGGGCGCGCACCAGGCCGAGCATCCGCTGGCTGCGCCGGCACGGCGCCAAGGACCTGGAGAGGCTTCGCCGCCTGCTCACCACGGCCGACAGCGAGCGGGGACGCGCCTACGCCGTGTCCGCCTACGACGCCGCGCAGATCCTCTACGACGACGCCAAGGATGACGAGGGCAAGGCGATCGACCTCGTCGGCGCGATCGTGCTGGCCCGCCAGGGATGCGTCGCCCTGACCCGCGACATCGACTCCCCGCCGTCCCCGTGCCTGGTCAACCCGCTGCACGGCAGCTCGGTCGTGCGCAAGCGCGTCCGGAAGCTGGAGAAGGACCACGGCGGCGCCCTGCCGAGGCAGTGCCCGCTCTGCGCTAACTGCCGGGATCTCGACAAGAGGCAGGCGCTCGACGAGCGGCGCCTCCTGCAGATCCCAGGGCCGGACGGCCACCGCCCGCACACCCTCGTCCCGGGCGTGTGGCGCGACGCGGCGTGGGGCGCCCACGGCAAGACCTTCCTCCCCCGCGTGATGAGGTACCTCGGTGTTGACTGAACCGTCCCCCGGCGAGCGGCTGGCCGCCGCCCTGCGCCGCTCCCCCGTCTACGTCGACCCGTCCCTGGCGCCGGCGCTCCCCGCGGCGGCCCGCCGCGAGCTCATCGCCAAGCTCCGCAAGGCCCCCGCGCCGGTCTTCGTCGTGCTGGTCCCCATCGTCAAGGGCGGCACGTGGACGGACGGCGAGCAGCTCGCGACCGTCGTGCACGACCGCCTCGGCCGCGACGGGATCTTCATCACCTTCGACGACGACTCCCAGGACCTGAGGGCGCGCGAGTGGGGCGGCGACCACCGGGCCGACCGCGCCGCCTGGGCCGTCGCCCTGGACCGCGCCATGGACGACGCGCCGCTCGCCGCCCGGCTGTCGCGCGTCGCCGACCTGATCGTCTCCGGGACCGGCCAGCAGGAGTACGACCGGGTCTCCGCCGAGATCGACAAGCGCTACAAGGCCCGGCACGGCACCGCGCCGGGCGAACGCGGCGCGGACGGGAACGAGGCGGACGGGGGCGGGCTCGCGCTCCCCCTCGGCGCCGGCGCGGCGGCCGCGGCGGCGGCCGGGGTCGCCGGGTTCCTGCTGTGGCGGCGGCGCCGGATGGCCTCCGTCCGCCGCGAGGGGGAAGGGCTGCTGATGCCCCGCACCGTGTTCGCCACGGCGCACCGCGCCACCGAGGACCAGCTCCGCGAGCAGGCGTCCCGCGAGGTCATCGCGTTCGGGGAGCTGCTGGACGACAGCACCGTCCCGACCTCCGGCGAGCGGGCCCGCGCCCTGGTGGCCCGCGCCCTGGACGCCTACCAGGCCGCGGGGAAGACCCTCGACGCGGCGCGGGGCGTCCCCGACCTCGCCGGTGTCCTGGTCCTCCTCGACCAGGGCCGCGACGCCCTGGCCTCCGCGCAGGCGGTCGCCAAGGGCCGGTCGGAGATCCCGCCCGTCCCGCTGTGCTTCTTCAACCCGCTCCACGGCGACGCGACCAGCGAACTCGACTGGCGGCCCGTCGGCTCCCGCAGGCGGCTGAGCGTCCGGACCTGCCGCGCGTGCGCCCGCGCGGCCCGCGACAAGCGCGCCCCCGAGGTCCTCACCGACCGCCGCGACGGCCGGGAGGTCCCCTACTACGAGGCCGACCCGTCCGGCAGCGTGTGGGCCGAGACCGGCTACGGCCAGCTCCGCGACGACCTCATCGAGCGCGTGCTGCGGGGCGACAACAAACCGCGCTGACCGCACGCCCCGATTGTTTACCGTCCCTTCACCGGCGGCCGTCCGGCGGCAGCCCACTTCGCGTGTGTGGTGGGACTGTGGCCCATCGATCGGGGAGAGGCGCCCGCGGGGCGGGGTGCGCCGCGCTCCTGCTGTCGCTGTCGTGCGGCTGCCACGGCGGCGTCCCGTCCGCCGCACGCGTGACCGCGCGTGCCGCGGCGCGGGCGGTCTGCCTCGGCTACAACGGCCTGGACAGGGTCAACCCGGCGGCGCAGGTGCGCGCGGGCCGGTTCGCCACTCCGAAGGTCGCCCCCGTCCGCGTCGCCGACGGGACGGACGTGGACTGGGGCCTGGCCCCGGACGGCAACCGGTCGTGGCAGCTCTGGTTCCATTCCCTCGAATGGCTCGGCGGCCTCATCAGGGAGTACGAGCGGACCGGTGACCGCGCCGCGCTGCGAACGGCCGCGGGCGTCGCCCGGGACTGGCTCGCCGACAACGCCCGCCCCGAGCGGTTCTCCGGGCGCCGGCGCGAGGCGATCGACCAGGCCGCCAAGTTCCGCCTCGCCACCCTCGTCTGCCTCCGCAGGCACCTGGCCGGACGGTGGCTGGACGAGGCCATCGCGGCCCACGCGCGGTGGCTGGCCCGCCCGGAGCACTACTCGGGGCCCTGGAACCACGGGACCGACGAGTCGATGACGCTCATGACGGCGGGCTGCGGCATCGGCCGGGCGGACCTCGCGGAGCTCGGCCACCGGCACCTGCTCGACGCGGTCCTCGCCCCGCCCGGCGGCGCGCGGCCGGCCGTCGACGACGAGGGCGCCGGGAACGAGCAGTCCGCGCGCTACACCGTCTACAACCGGAGCCGGTGGCGGCTCGCCTTCCGGGTGATGCGCGAGTGCGGCCGTCCCGTCCCCGCCGAACTCCTCCGCCGGCACAAGCTGATGGACGAGTTCATCGCCTTCCAGACCACACCCGGTGGCGACCTGCTCCAGATCGGCGAGTCGGACGCGTCCAGAGCCTCCGACATCGACTCGCCCGGAACGGGCCCGCTCAGATACGTCGCGACGCAGGGCGCGGAAGGCGTCCCGCCGAAGGAGAGGGCGCGCGTCTACCGCGCCGGGTACGTGGTGGGCAGGTCCGGCTGGGGCCGGGACGGCCGCTCCTTCGCCGAGGAGACGGCCTACACGGCGCGCTTCGGACCGGGCCGGTACGCGCACGGGCAGAACGACCACATGGCGCTCACCTTCCATGCGCTCGGCCGCGACATCCTCGTTCCGAGCGGCCACATCGGCTACAGCGACACGACCTGGCGCAGGTGGCTGGCCTCGCCGGAGGCGCACAACACGCTCGTGGTGCGGGGCGCGCCGTTCCGCGAGAACGAGGAGACGGCGCTGGTCGCGCACGAGTTCCGGCGCGGCGCCGACACGTTCCGGTTCTCCGACACCGCCTTCGCCGGGACGGCCCGCTTCCGCACGGTGCTCGCGGCCTCCGATCCCGACGCCGTCGCCGTGCTGGACGAAGTGCGCTCCGCCGCCCCCCGCTCCGTCGAGCAGCTCTGGCACCTGCCCGCGGCGTTCACCGCCGCTCCGGCCGGGACCGGCGCCGTCGCCACCGCGGGCCCCGTCCGCGTCCACTTCATCCGGTTACCGCTCCCCGGCACCACAGGCGGACCCGCCACGGTCACCCGAGGCGCCCTGGACCCGCCGCAAGGCTGGATCGCCCCTTCCACCCGCAAAAGACTCCCCGCCCCGGTGGTCTCCTTCACCGCACGTGGCGGAACCCCACCGGCCCGCCTACTAACCCTGATCGCCCCCGTCCGCGGTGAAGGACCCCCGAGAATCCAGACCCGCACACTCCCGGACGGAACACTCCACGTAGAGGCGACCTTCTCCGCCCACAACCTGACCTTCGAGGCCACCCCCGACGGCGCCCTCCACCGCCTCCCCTGACCAGCGTCCACGTTCAGCGCTCTCAGACGTGCCACGCCATGACGCTCTTGGAGTAGACCTGAGCGAGGCCGCGGGTCGGGCGGCCGGAAGGCGCTCTAGCGCCTGGAGGTCGCACGAC
>NZ_JBEZJP010000514.1:0-5129 GCF_040653175.1 Actinomadura sp. NPDC048032 | reverse complement strand
GAGTGAGCCCCGAGTGAGCGCTGAACAGGACGAGCCGTCGCCGACGGCCTCTTCCCGACCCCCGTACCCGGTGGACATGATGAACATCGGCGCGCTGCGCATCGCGCAGAAGATGTTCCCCGACTACAAGGACAAGACGGACCTGCTGCTGTCGACGTCCCCGGCCGTCAGCACCGGCACCAACAAGGTCGCGAGCGCGATGAAGGGGATCGGCGTCAAGCCGCTGGAGTGCGGCGTCCGGCTGAACGACGCGGGCGAGAGCAGCTACATGCCGTTCGCCAAGAAGATCAAGGACTGCGGGGCGAAGTACCTGTGGACGTCCGACTCGCCCGACCCGGGGCAGTTCAACCTGCTGGAGTCGATCGAGCGGGCGGGCGCCGACCCCACCTACGTGTTCGAGGCGACCTGGTACAGCTCGCTGGTCTCCAAGTGGAACACCTCCGGCGCGGGTGACCGCCTGCACGTCGGCATGATCTTCCAGCCGCTGGAGAACGCGGACAAGGTCCCGGCGGTCAAGCAGTACACCGACCTCGTCAACGCGAAGAAGGGCAAGGTCGCGCTGCTCGGCATGCAGGCCACCTCGGCGTTCCTGCTGTGGGCGCAGTCCGCGAGCAAGTGCGGCTCGGATCTGACCCGGCAGTGCGTGATCAACGAGCTGTCGAAGGTGCACGAGTGGACGGGCGGCGGCCTGCACGCGCCGACCGACCCGGGCAGCAACAAGCCGGCGTCGTGCTCGCTCATGGTCAAGCTGAACAAGACCAGGTACGAGCAGGTGTACCCGAAGAACGTCGGCGAGTTCGAGTGCGGCGGCGACTTCGTCGTCAAGACGGACCCGAAGACGTGGGGGACGCAGCTCAACGACGACCGGATCTCCACGAAGTTCCTGACCGGCGACGTCATCAAGCCCCAGGCGTCCTGACCGCGACGGCGGCCGGAGGCGTCCTCCCCATGGCGGTGAACAAGTGGCGGTGACCACGTGACCACGTTCCTGACCTACACCATTCTCGGCCTGGTCCTCGGCTCGGTGTACTCCATCGCGGCCTCGGGGCTCGTGCTGACGTACAACACCTCGGGAATCTTCAACTTCGCGCATGGCGCGCAGGCCATGTTCGGAACGTTCCTGTACTGGCACTGCACCGAGCGGTGGGGCTGGCCGGCGTGGCTCGCGCTGATCGTCGTGGTCGGCGTCGCCGGCCCGGCGATGGGCGCCGCCCTGCACGCCGCCATCATGCGGGGCCTGCGCGGCACCGCCGACGTCACGAAGATCATCGTGACGGTGGCGGTGCTGCTCGGGACCGTCTACCTGGCGCAGTGGATCTGGAACCCCGACGAGGCCCACACCGTCGCCATGTTCTTCGGCGCGGGCTCGAAGATCACGATCGCGGGGGTGGTGGTCCGGTACCACGAGATCGTGTGCCTGGTCGCCGCCGTCGCGATCGCGGCCGGGCTGCGGGTGCTGTTCACCCGCAGCCGGGTCGGCGTGGTGATGCGCGGGTCCGTCGACGACCCCGACCTGCTGCGGCTGAACGGCCACGACCCGGAGCGCGCCGCGATGCTGTCGTGGGCGCTCGGGTCGACGCTGGCCGTGCTCGCCGGGGTGCTGATCGTGCCCATCAGCGGCGGCGGGCTGGACGCCAACGCGCTGACGCTGCTGGTGATCGACGCGTTCGCGGCGGCGATGTTCGGGCGGCTGCGCAGCATCCCCCGGACGTTCGCCGGCGCGATGGTGCTCGGCCTGGCCGCGAACTACGTGCTGGCCTACCTGCCGTCGGCGGGCACGTTCACCGGCAACCTGCGCGTCTCGCTGCCAATGATCATCTTGTTCGTGGTGCTGGTGGTGCTGCCCCAGGACCGGCTGCGCGGGGCCGCGATCCGGACCCGCGAGCGGTACCGGCCGCCGACCGTGCGGTCCGCGGCGGTGTGGGGGCTCGTGCTGGTCGCGGTCGTCTACCTCTACAGCCTGCTGCTGTCGGACGGCGCCGTCACCACGTTCTCGCTCGGCATGACGTTCGCGATCATCGCGCTGTCGCTGACCGTCCTCACCGGCTACGCGGGCGAGCTGAACCTCGCGCCGCTGGCGTTCGGGGCGGTCGCGACGGTGGTGGCGTTCCACTTCGGCGTGCAGGGCAGCGGGCTCGGAGCCCGGACGAACCTCCAGGGCGTGCTGCTCGGCGTCGCGGCGGCGGCGCTGGTCGGCGGGCTCGTCGCGCTGCCGGCGCTGCGGCTGCGCGGCCTGTACCTGGCGCTCGCGACCATGGCGTTCGGCGAGTTCCTGTCGAACATGGTGCTGCGCGACACCACCGAGCACGAGCTGTTCGGGATGAGGTTCACCCTCTTCCCGGACGGGGCGCTCGTCGTCCCGCCCCTCAAGGCCGGCCCGCTGGACCTGCGGAACGGGACGACCTCGCTGATGACCGCGACCGTGCTGTTCGCGCTCATCGCCGTCGGGCTCGCGGCGCTGCGCGGCAGCGGCTACGGCCGGCGCCTCGCGGCGATGAAGGACAGCCCGGCGGCGACGGCGATGCTCGGGCAGAACCTCGTCCGGCTGAAGCTCAGCGTCTTCATGATCTCCGCGGCGATCGCGGGGCTCGGCGGCGTGCTGATGTCGGCGGCGACCGGGACCGTCGCGCAGGAGAACTTCTCGTTCACCGGCAGCCTCGCCCTGCTCATGCTCGTCGTGGTGGCGGGCATCGGCTACCTCAGCGGCGCCCTGTTCGGCGGGCTGATGGCGGGCGTCGGCTCGGCCGTTCTCGTCTCCACGCTCGGCGACCTGGCCCTGGAGAACGAGGGCATGGCCACCGTCTACCGGGCGCTCGGCCACCTCGTCCTCGTCGGGACGGCGCTGGTCGGGATGGGCGTCGGCCGGAACCCGAGCGGGTTCGTCCACGACCTCGTCGACGGCTACCGGGCGATCCGGACCGCGCGCCCGCCGCTGTTCGGGGCGGGGGCGCTCGGCGCCGTCCTGTACGTCCTCGCGCTGACCGGCGTGATCGGCACGTGGACGTTCGCGCTGGCCGCGCTGTGCGTCGTCCTGCTGCTGCCCGCCGTGGGCCGCGCCTACCTGGAGGAGGGGCGCAAGGCCCGCCCGGTGCCGCTGGAGCTCGCCGGCGTGGACGAGCCCTACACCGACGAGCTGCGCGTCCGCCTCGACCGCGAACTCGGCCTGAAGGGAACGGTCAATGCCTGAGAGCCCGCCCCTGCTCGCGACCCGCGGCGTCACCGTCCGGTTCGGCGGCAACACCGCCGTGGACGACGTGAGCCTCACCATGGACGAAGGCCGCATCACCGGGCTCATCGGCCCGAACGGCGCGGGCAAGACCACGATGTTCAACACCATCACCGGCCTGCAGAGGCCCGCGTCCGGCCAGGTGTTCCTGGACGGGGACGACGTCACCCGGCTGTCCCCGGCCAGGCGCGCCCGGCGCGGCATGGCGCGGACGTTCCAGCGGCTGGAGCTGTTCCTGTCGCTGTCCGTGCGCGACAACGTCCGCGTCGCGGGCGACGTCCTGCGCGCCACGACCCGCAAACGGTTCGACCTGGACGAGGAGACCGACCGCGTCCTGGAGCGCACGGGCCTCACGGACGTCGCCGACCGCGACGTGTCCGACATCCCGATCGGGCGGGCCCGGGTCGTGGAGGTGGCGCGCGCGCTGATGACCTCGCCGCGCGTGCTGCTGCTGGACGAGCCTGCCTCCGGCCAGACCGAGCGCGAGACGGAGGCGTTCGCCGAGATGCTCACCGGCCTCGCCGCCGAAGGGCTCGCGATCTGCCTGGTCGAGCACGACCTGCCGCTGGTCATGCGGCTGTGCTCGACCATCCACGTCCTCGACTACGGCGCGCTGATCGCCTCCGGCGCCCCGCGGGAGATCAAGGAGTCGCCGGAGGTCATCGCCGCCTACATCGGCACCGAGGAGGCGAGTCATGCCTGAACCGGACACGACCACCGGACCGGCCGCCGCCGCGTCCCCGGAACCGCTGCTCGAACTGAGGGGGATCCGGGCGGGCTACGGCGCCATCGAGGTCCTGCACGGCGTCGACCTGGCGCTGCGGCCCGGCTCGCTGCTGGCGCTGCTCGGCCCGAACGGCGGCGGCAAGTCGACCACGATGCGGGTGTGCGCGGGCCTGCACCCGCCGACCGGCGGGGACCTGCTGTTCGCCGGGCGCAGGGTGAACGGCGTCTCGGCGCAGGACGCGGCGCGCCTCGGCGTCTGCGCCATCCCCGAGGGCCGCGGGATCTTCCCCAACCTGACGGTGCGGGAGAACCTGTGGGCCGCCACCGGGGCCGGCGCCCGGCTGGAGGACCTGGAGGAGCGGGCCTACGCCCGCTTCCCGATCCTCGGCGAGCGCCGCCACCAGCTCGCCGGATCCATGTCCGGCGGCGAGCAGCAGATGCTCGCGCTGTCGCGCGCGCTCGGCAGCGACCCCGCGGTGCTGCTGCTCGACGAGCTGTCCATGGGCCTCGCGCCCATGATCGTCACCCGGATGTACGAGACGGTCGCCGAGCTGGTCGAGGGCGGCCTGTCGGTGCTGGTCGCGGAGCAGTTCGCCCGCGCCGTCCTGCCGATCGCCGACACCGCCGCGCTGATGCTGCACGGGCGCGTGGTGGCGGCCGGCCCGCCCGCCGAGATCGAAGACCGGCTGTCCAGCGACTACCTGGGAGGTTGACCCCATCATGCTCACTGAGGAACGGCGCCAGCAGTTCAAGGACGACGTCGCGAAGCAGCGGCTGAAGACCGACGGGTCCCGGTTCGACGGGGCGGCGCGGATCGCCGGGATCCTGGCCATGGTCGCCGGCGTCGCCGGGACCCTCGTCGCCTACAACGTCTCCCTCACCAAGGACGACCTGCGGGACGTGGGCTCGCTGCAGACGCTCGCCATCGGCTTCCTGGCGGTGACCGTCCTCGGCGCGGCCCTCTACCTGGCCGCCGCCGTGACCCGCGTCCTGCGCCTGTGGCTGCTGCGCCAGCTCGTGGAGCAGCAGTCCCAGGCCGACCAGATCGCCGCCGCGCTGCGCCGGGACGCCTAGCGGCGCCACCGGAGGCGGCCCGTCGCTCACCGGCGGGTTCTCCCGGGCGCTGCTGGCCGGCTCCCTCTTCCTGGCCGCCGCGGCCGTCGTCGCCCTCCGCGCC
>NZ_JBEZJP010000513.1:0-5182 GCF_040653175.1 Actinomadura sp. NPDC048032 | reverse complement strand
CTTCCGATCTACAAGAGACCGGCCCCTCAGAGAAGCAGCGCCCCCAGCACCCGCCCCTCAGCCCGCAACAGGCGGTAGCCGAGCGCGACCTCGCCGCGCCGCCGGGCCGACTCGATGAGCGTCGCGAAGTCGGCCTCGGCGCCCGGCGCCAGGTAGTCGCAGGCGGGCTTGAGGTAGATCTCCGAGCCGGCCGGGTCGAGCAGGTCGGCGAACACCTCGTACAGGTGCCGGTTCTCGCTCAGCTGGGTCAGCATCAGGCTGATCAGCTTCTCGCTGACGACGAAGTCGTCGGCCTTGGTGACCTGCGCGATCTCCCGGTTGGCGTCGTCGTTGATCTCGCTGACGATGGCGAAGGGGTCGCCGAGCCCGTCCTCGATGTCGCGCAGGTGCAGCAGCGTGACGAGGGTGCGGGCGTCGGCGTGCTCCCGGTCGCGCCCGGCGTCCGACAGCACGATGACGCGCTGGAACGAGCCGAGGTCGAGGGACTCCAGCGCCGGCCGCTCGGTCGGCTCCGCCCGGACGAAGTCGATCTTGAGGTGGGCCGCCGGGGGCAGCGCCCCGGTGGGGTCCTCGCGCGGCGCGGCGACGACCAGCGCCGAGTCCGGGGCGAGGAACTCGTCCAGCAGCTCGATGATCTTCGGTGCGCGGTGGTTCCAGCCGAGCATCAGCGTGCGCTCGGGCACCGGGGGCCGCGCGGTCGCCGTCGTGATCGCCGCCTCCCGGACGGGCGGCGCGGGCCCGGTGGCGAGCCGGATCAGCAGGTCGTCCTCCGCCAGGAGGATGATCTCGTCGTCGGCGCGGATCACGGTGTCCATCGGCGGGTTCAGCAGGACGGCCCCGTCCGCCCGCCGCAGTCCGGACGGGACGCCGAGGTCGTAGGCCGACAGCGACTCCCCGAACGTCCTGCCCGCGAGGGCCGGTTCGGTGCGCATGTAGAACTCGTGGCCGACGAAGTCCAGCAGCTCGGTGCAGACCTGCGACAGCCCCGACTGGCGGTGCGACTGGACGATCAGCCGGATCGCCACGTCGTCGGCGTCGATGACGTGCGCGGCGGGGCCGCCCGCGAGCCGGGCGGCGGGCAGGTTGGCCGAGTCGTGCACGGCGGCGACCACGTGCGGACGGTGCCGCCCCCAGGTGCGGGCGCCGAGCGACAGCAGCACCTTGATGATGCGGGCGTCGGCCTCGTCGACCTCCGGCGTGACCACCATGATGGACCGCGCGGTGCCGGGGCTGACCAGCTCCACGTCCGCGACCTTCAGCGGGTCGCCGGTGCGGCACACGATCCTGGTGCGGCCGAGGTCGCCGACGCGCGCGCGGATGGCGTCCTCCATCTCGACCTTGTCCCGGTCGGCGAGGATCGCGACGCACGACCTGCGCCGGCTCTGGTTGGCCTCCACCAGCTCCGCCACCACGGTGAAGACCTGCTCGGACCAGCCGAGCAGCACCGTGTGGTCGTGCTCGACGATCCGCGACCGGCCCTTGCGCAACTCGGTGATCTTCGCTTCCAGGCCGGTGGTGAGCACGCCGATGAGCGAGCTGACGATGAAGATCCCGCCG
Organism: Actinomadura sp. NPDC048032; assembly: GCF_040653175.1. Taxonomy (NCBI): domain Bacteria; kingdom Bacillati; phylum Actinomycetota; class Actinomycetes; order Streptosporangiales; family Thermomonosporaceae; genus Actinomadura; species Actinomadura sp. NPDC048032. Next base: position 3,625 of record NZ_JBEZJP010000513.1, on the reverse strand, counting down.
ATGGTCGAGACCAGCATCAGGCCGAGGTACGGCGCGGTGCCGGTGTCGTCCCCCATCGTCCCGGGGTCGAGCGTGCGCAGCAGGCTGCGCCAGACCATGCCGGGCCAGTGGCCGTTGGACTCGCTGTCGCCGGGCGCGAGCATGACGGCCGCGGTCGCCACCACCAGCACCAGCGCCCCGGACGCGAGCCCGAGCCAGCCGATGAGGGCGGGCGTCCCCTTCGCCATCGTCCGGTCGAACCAGTACCGGACCTTGTCCCGCCGCGTCACGCGTGTCAACGGGCCGCCCCCTCCGCCGTCGCCCCGGCGCCAGCTTATTGTGTTGTCTCGCACCATTACTGGCATTCTCTCCCGCAATGGGGGGAGGATTTGCCCGATGCACACGCAAGAGGGCCGGGGCGTGGATAAATCCGCCCCGGCCCCTCGCCGCGCGCCGGAACACCCCCGGCCGCGCGGCGGCCGCTAGTGCGCGGCTTCGTACTGCTCGATCACATTGGCGGGGATACGGCCCCGCTCATTGACCTTGATGCCGCGGTTCTTCGCCCACTCGCGAATCTCGGCGGAGCGCTCGCGGCTGCCCGCGGTGCGCGTCCCGCGGCCGCCCCGGCCCGCGGCCTTGCGTGCCTTGCGGGCGCCGGCCACGAACGGCTCCAGGCCGCTGCGGAGCTTGGCGGCGTTCTTCTTGCTCAGGTCGATCTCATAAGACGTGCCGTCGAGGGAAAAGCTGACGGTCTCGTCAGCCTCTCCGCCGTCGATGTCGTCCACGAGAAGGACTTCGACCTTCTGTGCCATGCGGGGACTCCCTCTAGCTATGCGTCCGGCTTGGCGTCCGGATGTGCCTCGATGAATGCAGCATAGACCTCATCCGATATCTTGCCACGTTCGGAGACTTCGATGTCCTCACGCAATGCCCACGCGCGGACATCGCCGTTCGTGTAGCCCTTGATCTTCGCGGTGCGCGACTTGCGGCCCTTCCCTGCCGGCTTCACCTCGGCGGCGTTCTCGATGAAGGGCGCGAGGGCGTCCAGCATCTCGTTCAGCCGCTTGTAGTTGTCATCGTTCAAGTCGATCGTGAACGTCCGGTCGAGGACTTCGAAGTCCCGCTTTGCGACATCGGCTCCTTCGGAGCCGTCGATGTCGTCCACCCGAATGACCTTCTCGGCCATGTGTTCTGTGTCTTCCTTCCCCTTGCCGACGCGGCGACCTTGACCGTAGCGGATTCCGGGGGCGGACATGGTGGCGGGACGCGCGGGGAGCACGGAAGAAGGGTGCGCGCCGGCCGCCGCGGCTCCGGTTCGCGCGGTCGCCCCTCCCGTCCTCCCCGCGCCCGAACGAGCACGAGCCCCTGGACCGGGTGGGACGGAGGGAGGCCCAAGTTCCGGTCAAACAACGCATGCCGCGGAGTTCCCGGGGTAGCCGCCCCATCACGGGCGCAGCCACCGCCACCGACCCATCACCCGAGGAGCCAGAGCATGGGCGACCCCACCGGCCGCAACGACCGGAAGCAGGAGCAACTGGACCCTCGGCGGGTGAGCCCGGAAGGGGCGAGGCTCACCACCGACCAGGGGATCCGGGTCGACGACACCGACAACTCGCTCTCCGCGGGGGAGCGCGGACCCTCGCTGCTGGAGGATTTCCATCTGCGCGAGAAGATCACCCATTTCGACCACGAGCGGATTCCCGAGCGGGTCGTGCACGCGCGCGGTTCGGGAGCCTACGGCCATTTCACGCTGCACGAGTCCCTGGCCGAGTACACGACGGCCGAATTCCTGACGGACACCTCGCTGACGACGCCGGTGTTCGTGCGGTTCTCCACCGTCGCCGGGTCCCGCGGCTCCGCCGACACGGTCCGGGACGTCCGCGGGTTCGCCACGAAGTTCTACACGCGGCAGGGCAATTTCGACCTCGTCGGCAACAACATGCCGGTCTTCTTCATCCAGGACGGCATCAAGTTCCCCGACTTCGTGCACGCGGTGAAGCCCGAGCCGGCGAGCGAGATCCCGCAGGCGTCCTCCGCGCACGACACCCTCTGGGACTTCGTGCAACTCCAGCCCGAGACCATGCACATGATGATGTGGCTCATGTCGGACCGGGCGCTGCCGCGCAGTTACGCGATGATGGAGGGCTTCGGCGTCCACACTTTCCGGCTCGTGAACGCCGAGGGGCGCGCGACGTTCGTGAAGTTCCACTGGAAGCCCAGGCTCGGGATCCACTCGCTCGCCTGGGACGAGACCCAGAAGATCGCGGGGAAGAACCCCGACTTCAACCGGGCCGACCTCTGGGAGCGGATCGAGGCCGGCGCCTTCCCCGAGTACGAGTTCGGGGTCCAGCTCGTCCCGGAGGAGGACGAGCACGCGTTCGACTTCGACCTGCTCGACCCGACCAAGATCATTCCGGAGGAGCGGGTGCCGGTGCGGCCGGTCGGCACGCTGGTGCTCGACCGCAACCCCGACAACTTCTTCGCCGAGACCGAGCAGGTCGCCTTCCATCTCGGCAACGTCGTGCCCGGCATCGACTTCACCAACGACCCGCTGCTGCAGGCGCGGCTGTTCTCCTACCTGGACACGCAACTGATCCGGCTCGGCGGGCCGAACTTCCCGCAGCTCCCCGTGAACCGTCCCGTCGCGCCCGTCCGCAACCACCACCGCGACGGCTACCACCAGACGGACATCCACCAGGGGCGGGCGAGCTACCACAAGAACTCGCTGTCGGGGGGCTGCCCGGCGGTGGGCGGCGAGGGCTCCTTCACCCACTACCAGGAGCGGGTGGACGGCAACAAGATCCGCAAGCGCAGCGAGAGCTTCGCCGACCACTACTCCCAGGCGACGCTGTTCTGGAACAGCATGTCCGACTGGGAGAAGGAGCACATCGTCGGCGCGTTCCGGTTCGAGCTCGGCAAGTGCGACCACCGGCACATCCGGGAGGGCGTCATCGAGCACCTCAACCACGTCGACCACGCGCTCGCCGTCCAGGTCGCCGAGGGCGTCGGGGTGGAGCCGCCCGGGGAGCCGGCGACGGCGAACCACGGCCGCACCTCGCCCGCGCTGAGCCAGGCGAACGCGCGCGCGGACTCCGTCCAGGGCCGCAAGATCGCGGTGCTGGTGGCGGACGGGGCCGACTCGGCGGCCGTCGCGGCGGTCGGCGACGCGCTCACCGAGGCCGGGGCGGTGGTCGAGGTCCTCGCCGCGAAGGACGGCTTCGTCCAGGCGGCGAACGGCGGGCAGATCGAGGTGACCCGCGCCATGCCGACGGTCGCGTCCGTCCTCTACGACGCGGTGCTCGTGCCGGGCGGCGAGCAGAGCGCGCGGACGCTGGCGGGGGACGGCGACGCCGTGCACTTCGTCGCCGAGGCCTTCGTCCACTGCAAGGCGATCGGCGCGCTCGACGAGGGCATCGGCCTGCTGGAGCGGGCCGGCATCGACGGCGTGCGGTTCTCCGACGGGGACGCCGTCAGCGACGCCGGCGTCGTCACCGGGCGCGGGGCGGGCGGCGGCTTCCCCGCCAAGCTGGTCGAGGCGGTCGCGGCGCACCGGCACTGGACGCGCAAGAAGGCGCACGTGCCGGCCTGACCCGCGGCCGGGGACGGCCTCCCGCCCGCAGGCGGGACGGATCGGGGGACGGGGCCC
>NZ_JBEZJP010000512.1:0-5195 GCF_040653175.1 Actinomadura sp. NPDC048032 | reverse complement strand
GGGCAGGGCCTCCGGTCCTGGTACATCTACTTCTTCCAGACGTCGGTGCTGCCGGAACTGCTGTGGCGGGCCGGGATGGCGAAGCCGTTCGCCAATGCACCTGTAGCTGGAGCCGTTGTAGGTCACGACGTCGCCGACCTGGTAGACGGTCCCCGCCGCCCAGCTGCCGCTCGGCGGGTCGTCCGGCGGGTTGGACGTGCCGGTGTAGAGCGTCAGGCCGTAGGCCTGGAGCCCCTCGTTGACCGGCTGGAAGAACGTCGTCCCGCCGCTGCGGCAGTCGCCGGAGCCGCCGGACGTCGTCCCCTGCGCCTGGGTGCCCGAGATGAACGAGCCGCCCGAGTCGCCGGGCTCGGCGCACACGTTCGTCTGGGTGACCCCGGAGACCGTGCCCTGCGGGTAGGTGACGCTGGTGTTGAGCTGCTGGACGGTCCCGCAGTGCCAGCCGGTGGTGGAACCGGAGCGGCACACCGGGGAGCCCGTCTGCGCCACCGTCGAACCGGAGACGGCCGGGTCCTGGACGGAGCCGTAGCCGTTCACGCGCGCGACCGGCGACCAGTTGCCGTTGGCCGCGACCCAGGCGTAGTCGTTGCCAGGGAACGAGGAGCCCTGGAAGCTGCCCTGCTGGACCTGGTTGTACCCGCTGGTGGACGTGCCCGGCTGCCCGCAGTGGCCCGCGGTAATGAAGCCGGGCGTCCCGCCGCGGGTGACCGAGAAGCCGATCGAGCAGCGTCCCGAGCCGTTCATGTAGTAAGCGTCGCCGCCGCGCAGGTCGTAGTAGGTGCGCGGCTTGATCTTCGAGCGCCTGACGGCGACCTCGGCGGGGTCGACCCCGGCGGCCTTCGCGAAGGCGCGGGCCTCGGCGGGCGCGGAGCTCAGCACCACGACGCGGTTGGCCTGGACGTCCACGTACCAGACGGGAGAGTGGGACGGGGCCTTGCGCGCGGCGGCACGGTCGAGCCTCGCCTTCGCGGCGGTGAGGTCGGCCAGGCTGCGGCCGACGACGGTCGCCCGCGCGCCCTGGGCGGTGATCTCGGCCGTCCGGGCGGGGTCGGTGGTCGCGACGTGCAGCGTCTCGGCGGTCCTGCCGCTGACCCAGCTGCCGGCGAAGGCGCCGCCGAGCCTCAGCCGCAGCTTCCCGGCGGTGACGCCGGAGTCGAACTGGTTGACCAGCGCCTGCTTCGCCTGCGCCGCGGTGAGGCCGAGGTCGCGCTGCATCGCCTTCAGCATGGCCTGCGGCACGTTCGCCGCCGTCGCCGCGGAGTAGGGGGCCGGACGGGCGGGCCCGGCGGGGTCCGGCTGGGCGACCGCGACGCCCTGCACGCCGGCCAGACCCAGCGCGCCGGCCGCGAGCACGGCGACGCGCATGCCGCGTCTGTGAGACATGGTCTCTCCTCGGGGGTGGGGGGTGCGGCAAACGTAGATGTCCTCGCGCGCGACGAGAAAGGCTCTCCGCCCCCACGTTCTGGCGAGTTATCGCCGGTGTCGGAATGCGCCACCGATCCGTTCGCCGCGCACGGCCTGGAAGTCACGCTCCATCGGCCATAATCCGGGTCATGTTCCCCGTGACCGCAAAAGATGAGAATCCATTCGCGGCTCTCGGTGTCACCGCCTCTCAGCAGACCCTTTACGTCGCCCTGCTGTACAACCCCGGCAGCACGCTGAGCGAGTTGGCGGGGATGTCGGAGGCGCCGCCGGCCCGCCTGGCGGCGCTCCTCCTGGAAATGGAGGCGCTCGGCATGATCAGCGCGGAGGGCGCCGCGGGGGCGGACGCCGCGGGGGACCGGGCGTACTCCGCCCATCCTCCGGACGCCGTGGTCGAGACGCTCATCCGCAGGCGGGAGGCGGAGTTCATCCGCGCGCGGATCGAGGCCAAGCGGATCAGCGGCGACCTGCTGGCCGCCGAGCAGCGGTCGAACCCGGAGAGGCTGGTGGAGGTCGTCGACGGGCTGGACGCGGTGATCCAGCGCTACGAGCAGGTGCAGCGCGCCGCGGTCAGGCAGGTGAAGGCCATCGACAAGCCGCCCTACGCGGTCGACCCGGTCAGCCCGAACGAGATCGAGCGCGAGCGCCTCGCGGAAGGCGTGGAGTACCGCGCCATTTACACGCCCGAGGCCCTCGCCATCCCCGCGCGGATGGATCTGGCCCGCCGGGATTCCGGCTTCGGCGAGCAATCCCGCATCCTGGAGAATCCGCCCGCCAAACTCGTCATCGTGGACGACGAAATGGCGCTGATGCCGCTGCGGGGCGACGATCCCAGCATCACCGCCCTCATCCGTCCGTCGACCCTGCTCGACATTCTCATCGACGTTTTCGACACCTGCTGGGAACAGGCGACGCCGCTGCGTTTCGACGGCGAGCCGGGCTCGGCCGGCGTCCGGCCCCGGTTGTCCGAGGCGGACCGGCATCTGCTCACCCTCCTCGCCGCCGGGCTCAAGGACGAGGCGGTGGCCCGCCACACCGGAATGGGCGCGCGCACGGTCAGCCGGCACGTCGCCCGTCTCCTGCGCACCCTCAACGCCCGCACCAGGTTCCAGGCGGGCGTCCACGCCGCCCGCCGCGGTCTGGTCTGACGGCCGCAGGGCTCACCCCTCGGCCCGCGATCCGAACACCCGCGCCCGGCGTCACCTGCCCGGTCTCGGGCGTGCGCGCCGGGGGTCGACGTTGGCGGTCAGGGTTCCGAGCACGCCGGGCAGGTCCGCCACGGTCTGCTCGGGCAGGCCGGCCACGGTCTCCTCCGCCAGGGCGCACCACAGCTCCTTGACCCGTTCCGCCAGGGCCGCGCCCGAGTCGGTGAGCTCCACGATGCTGGCGCGCTTGTCGGAGGGCGCGGGCCTGCGCCGGACGTGCCCGGACGCCTCCAGCTTGCGGGTCATGAGCGTGACGCTGGGCGGCTCGCAGCCGAGCGCCTCGCTGAGCTGGGCCTGGATCCGCGGGCCGGTCCGCGCGAGTTCGAGCAGCAGCGCCTCCTGCCCGGGATGGAGGCCGAGCGGGGTCAGCAGCGCCGCGGCCCGGGCCCGGTGGCGCAGGCTCAGCAGGCGGATGGCCTGGTTGATCGCGTCGGCTCGGTCGAAGTCCACGGCCCCTCCTTGACGGATTAGTTATGCGCATAACATTATGCGCATAACTAATCCTACCGCGAAGCCGAGGAGCCGACATGTCCGTGAAGGTCGCCGTCATCCACTACAGCTCGACGGGCGCCGTGCACGCGCTCGCCGAGGCCGTCGCCGAGGGCGCCGCCACCGCCGGCGCCGAGGTCAGGCTGCGGCGGGTCGCCGAGCTGGCGACCGACGCCGCGATCGACGAGAACCCGCGGTGGCGGCGGCACCTGGACGCGGTCGCCGCGGTCCCGGAGGCCGCCGTCGAGGACCTCGCGTGGGCCGACGCGTACGCGTTCGGCACGCCGACCCGCTTCGGCGCGCCCGCCGCGCAGCTCAAGCAGTTCCTCGACCAGAGTGTCGGACTGTGGCGGGAGGGCGCGCTGGCCGACAAGCCGGTGACGGCGTTCACCGCGGCCTTCAACCGCCACGGCGGCGCCGAGGCCACGATCATCTCCCTGGCCAACGTCTTCTACCACTGGGGCGCGCTGATCGTCCCGCCCGGCTACACCGACCCGGCCGTCTACGCGGCCGGAGGCAACCCCTACGGCACCTCGGCGGTGACCGGCCCGTCCGGCGACGGGCCCGACGCCGCCTCCCTCGACGCGGCCCGCTACCAGGGCCGCCGCCTCGCCCGGACCGCGATCCAACTGCGGGCGGGCGCCCGCGCCGCCGAAGAGGACGCCCGCGCCCTGACGTGAACGGCCGCCGAGCCGTGTCAGAGGCGATCTCACCCCGGCACCGCCGGGACGGTGCGGGCATCGGGCGGCTTCGCCCACCGGGCCCCGCCGCATTCCACTCGATCGAGGAGGCGCTTGTGTCGTCCGAGTTGTCGGCGAAGGTTTCGGACCGCGGGTCCGGGAGGGCGGGGAGCGGGCCCGGCCGGGTAGTGCTGGCGCTGGTGTGCGCGTGCCAGTTCATGGTGATCCTGGACGCGTCCATCGTCAACGTCGCCCTGCCCTCCGTCGACCGGGACCTCGGCTTCACCGCCGCGGGACTGGCCTGGGTGGTGAACGGCTACCTGCTCACGTTCGCCGGGTTCATGCTGCTGGGCGGGCGCGCAGCCGACCTGTTCGGCCACCGCCGGACGCTGGCCGCCGGACTGCTCCTTTTCTCCGCCGCCAGCCTGGTCGGCGGCCTGGCGACCGCACCGCAGATCCTGGTGGCGGCCCGCGCCGTCCAGGGCGTGGGAGCCGCCGTGCTGGCCCCGGCGACGCTGGCCGTGATCAACACCGGCTTCACCGGGGACCGCGAGCGGGCGCGGGCGTTCGGCGCGTGGTCCGCCGCGGGCGGTGTGGGCGGGATGGCGGGCGCGGTCGCGGGCGGAGCCCTCACGACCGGCCTGTCCTGGCGGTGGGTCTTCCTGGTCAACGTGCCGATCGGCGCGGTGCTGATCGTGGTGGCCCTGGCGTCGTTGCCCGGCGCGCGGACCGTCCGGCGGGAGCCGCTCGACCTGCCCGGCGCCGTCACCGGGACGGCGGGGCTGGCCGCGCTGATCTACGGGGTGATGCAGAGCACCGGCCACGACTGGACGTCCGCGCGGGTCGCCGGCCCGGCCGCGGCGGGCCTGCTCCTACTCGCCGCCTTCCTCGCGGTGGAGGGGCGCTTCGCCGCCCGGCCGCTGATGCCGCCGCGGCTGTTCGGGATCCGGGGGGTGGCCGCGGGCGGCGGCATGCTGCTGCTCTTCGGAGGGATCACCGTCGCGATGTGGTACTTCACGTCGCTGTTCCTGCAGGACGTCCTGGGGTACGGCGCGCTCCGGGCCGGGCTCGGGCAGACGCCCGCGGCCGTGGTGTTCATGGTGGTCGCGCGCTTCGCCGCCGGGCTGCTGCCGCGAGCGGGCGCCCGCCTCCTGGTGCCGGCGGGCTGCGGCTTCCTCCTCGCCGGGTTCGGCTGGCTCTCGCAGGCCGGAGCCGGCAGCGGCTACGTCACCGGGGTGCTCGGGCCCACGCTGCTCGTCGCGGTCGGGATCGGCCTGACGTTCCCCACGCTCATGGCCGCGACGACCGCGGGGGTGCCCGAGGGCGACGCGGGGGTGGTCGGCGGGCTGGCCAACACCGCCGTGCAGGCGGGCGGGGCCGTGGGCCTGGCGGTGCTGGC
>NZ_JBEZJP010000511.1:0-5209 GCF_040653175.1 Actinomadura sp. NPDC048032 | reverse complement strand
CCTCGTGACGGGCGCGGCCGCCGGAACCGACGCCGGGACCTACGACCTCGACGGCGGCGTCAGCAGCGTCCAGTCGCCGGCGATCAGCCTGCCGAGCGGCACCCTCTCGCTGAAGTTCTCCTGGAACTTCGCCTACCTCAACAACAGCTCGACCGACGATTACCTGCGCGTCCGCGTCGTCGGCGCGAACGGGTCGAGCACCGTGCTGAACCAGAGCGGCGCCGCGGCCAACAAGGCCGGGGCGTGGCAGACGGCGACGTACGACCTGTCCGCCTACGCCGGCCAGTCCGTCCGCATCCTCGTCGAAGCGGCCGACAACGGAACCGGCAGCCTCGTCGAGGCCGGCATCGACAACGTCACCATCACCAAGGCCTGACCGCCCCCCGCCCGCGGCCCGCGACGGGGCCCGCTCCCCCGTCGCGGGCCGCGCCCTACCTGGAGGAACGCATGAGATCGCGCATGATCGCGGCCTTGGGCGCGGCGGCCCTCGCGGCCTCGGCCCTGCTCGCCCCGTCCGGCGCCGCGGCCGCGCCCGCCCCGCTGGCCGCCCCCGACATCTCGCTCGCCAACGTCAAGGCGCACCTGTCCCAGCTGCAGAGCATCGCCACCGCCAACGGCGGCAACCGCGCCCACGGCCGCCCCGGCTTCCGCGCCTCGATCGACTACGTGAAGGGCAGGCTGGACGCCGCCGGCTACCAGACCAGCGTCCAGTCGTTCACCTACAACGGCTCCACCGGCTACAACCTCATCGCCGACTGGCCGGGCGGCGACACGAACAACGTCCTGATGACCGGCGCGCACCTCGACAGCGTCACGGCCGGGCCCGGCATCAACGACAACGGCTCCGGCTCGGCCGCGAACCTGGAGATCGCCCTCACCATCGCCCGCGAGAAGTACGCGCCCAAGCGGCACCTGCGGTTCGGCTGGTGGGGCGCCGAGGAGCTCGGCCTCGTCGGGTCCACCAACTACGTCAACAACCTCGCCTCCACCGAGCGGTCGAAGATCAAGGGCTATCTGAACTTCGACATGGTCGGCTCCCCCAACCCGGGCTACTTCGCCTACGACGGCGACGGCTCCAGCGGCAGCGGCGGCCCCGCCGGATCCGCCGAGATCGAGCAGACGCTGCGCGCCCACTTCCAGTCGATCAACGTGCCCGTCCAGGACACCGCGTTCGACGGACGCTCCGACTACGGGCCGTTCATCCGGTACGGGATCGCCGCCGGAGGCCTGTTCACCGGCGCCGAGGGACGCAAGACGACGCAGCAGGCGCAGCTGTGGGGCGGCCAGGCCGGCGTCGCGTTCGACCGCTGCTACCACTCGTCCTGCGACACCACGTCCAACATCGACGACACCGCCCTCGACCGCAACGCCGACGCCATCGCCCACGCCGTCTGGACGCTCGGCGGCGACGGGGGCACCACGGAACCGCCCGGCGACACCGTCTTCACCGACGACCTCGAATCGGGCACCGGCTGGACGACCAACCCGAACGGCACCGACACCGCCACCGCGGGCCGCTGGGAGCGGGGCACCCCGCAGCCGACCAGCTACTCCGGCACCAACCTGCAGCTCGCCGCCGCGGGCGGCAGCGGCGCCCTCGTGACGGGCGCGGCCGCCGGAACCGACGCCGGGACCTACGACCTCGACGGCGGCACCACCACCGTCCAGTCGCCCGCGATCGCGCTGCCCGCCGGCTCGAAGACGCTGTCGTTCTCCTGGTACCTCGCCCACCTGAACAACAGCTCCACCGACGACTACCTGCGGGTGCGGGTCGTCGGGCCGAACGGCTCCACGACCGTCCTCGACCAGGCCGGAGCGGCGGCCAACCGCGCCGGCTCCTGGCAGACGCAGACCGCGGACGTCTCCGCCTACGCGGGCCAGACCGTCCGCATCGTCGCCGAGGCCGCCGACAACGGAACCGGCAGCCTCATCGAGGCCGGCCTCGACACCATCAAGATCACCAAGTAACCGGAGGCTGTGTCGATCGCAGTGCCCTCCTCCGCCTGGCCTCGGGCCCGGCGGGGGAGGGCACAGCGACGGAATCGCCTCGCCTGCCTGGCGGCACGGTGCGGGTTGTCGGTGGGGCGGGGCAGACTTGAGTCATGTGCCGCAGTATCAAGACGCTTCGACCGCCGTACTCCGATGACGTCACCGACGAGGACGTGCGGGCGGCGGCGCTCCAGTATGTGCGCAAGATCTCCGGGTTCCGGGCGCCCGCCTCGCATAACGCGGAGGCGTTCGACCGGGCCGTGGAGGAGATCGCGCGGAGCACCGCCGCCCTTCTCGAAACCCTGGAGGTGCGGGGGCGCCGTTAGCCCTCGGCGGCGACCAGTTCGGCGATCTGGACGGTGTTGAGGGCCGCGCCCTTGCGCAGGTTGTCGCCGGAGCAGAACAGGGCGAGGCCGTTCTCGACGGTCTCGTCGCGGCGGATGCGGCCCACGTAGGTGGGGTCCTGGCCGGCGGCCTGGAGCGGCGTCGGGACGTCCGAGAGGACGACGCCGGGCGCGCCCGCCAGCAGCTCGCTGGCGCGCTCGGGGCTGAGCGGGCGCTCGAAGCGGGCGTTGACCTGCAGGGAGTGGCCGGTGAACACGGGGACGCGCACGCAGGTGCCCGAGACCTTCAGGTCCGGAAGCTCAAGGATCTTGCGGCTCTCGTTGCGGAGCTTCTGCTCCTCGTCGGTCTCGGCGAGGCCGTCGTCGACGATCGAGCCCGCCATGGGGAGCACGTTGAACGCGATCGGGCGCACGTAGACCGACGGCTCGGGGAACTCCACGGCCGTCCCGGCGTGGGTCAGCCGGTCGGCGGTCTGGACGGTCTTGGCGGCCTGGTCGTGCAGCTCGGCGACGCCGGCGAGGCCGCTGCCGGAGACGGCCTGGTAGGTGGAGACGACGAGGGCGGTCAGCCCGGCCTCGGCGTGCAGGGGGCGCAGCACCGGCATCGCGGCCATCGTGGTGCAGTTCGGGTTGGCGATGATGCCCTTCGGGCGCTGCCTCGCGGCGTGCGGGTTGACCTCCGCGACGACCAGCGGGACGTCCGGGTCCATCCGCCAGCCCGAGGAGTTGTCGATCACGACGGCTCCGGCGGCGGCGACCTTCGGCGCCAGTTCCTTGGACGTGGTCTTGCCCGCGGAGAACAGCACGATGTCGAGCCCGGTGTAGTCGGCTGCCGCCGCGTCCTCGACGGTGACCTCGCCGCCGTTCCACGGGAGCCTGCGGCCCGCGGAGCGCGCGGAGGCGAAGAGCCGCAGCTCGTCGACCGGAAATCCTCTTTCGGCCAGGATCTCGAGCATCTTGGCCCCGACCTGTCCGGTGGCCCCGACGATGCCGACTCTCATGCCGCTCCCTCGTGTAGATCGCTTGACCGGGCGAGTCTGCCCAGGTCGGATACAGGACGTCCAGTGATTAACCCTACGCGGAGGGGTCGAGCACTGCTTAACGGAAGGCGTCCAGCCCGGTGACGGCCTTCCCGAGGGTCAGCAGGTGAACCTCCTGGGTGCCCTCGTAGGTCAGGACGCTCTCCAGGTTGTTCATGTGCCTGATCACCGGGTATTCGAGCGTGATCCCGTTGGCGCCGAGGACGGTGCGGGCCTCCCGGGCCACGTCCAGCGCGGCGCGGACGTTCGCGAGCTTGCCGAACGAGACCTGCTGCGGGGTCGCGTTCCCCTCGTCCTTCAGCCGCCCGACGTGCAGGGCGACGAGGCCCGCCTGGCCGAGGGCGACCTCCATCCAGGCGAGCTTCTCCTGCGTGAGCTGGAACGACCCGATCGGCTTGCCGAACTGCTCGCGGGTCTTGGCGTAGTCGACGGCCGCCTCGTAGCAGGACCGCCCGGCCCCGACCGCGCCCCACAGGATCCCGTACCGGGCCTCCGAGAGGCAGCCGAGCGGGCCCTTCAGGCCCTTCACTCCGGGCAGCATCGCCGACTCCGGCAGGCGCACGCCGTCCAACACCAGCTCGGAGGTGACCGATGCCCGCAGCGACAGCTTGCGGTGGATGTCGCTCGTGGTGAACCCCGGAGTGCCCTTGGGGACGAGGAAGCCGCGGATCCCGTCGTCGGTGCGCGCCCACACCACCGCGACGTCGGCGATCGAACCGTTGGTGATCCACATCTTGGCGCCGTCCAGCACCCAGCCGGCGCCGTCCCGGACGGCGCGGGTGAGCATGTCGCCGGGGTCGGAGCCGCGGTCGGGCTCGGTCAGCCCGAAGCAGCCGATCGCCTCCCCCGCGGCCATCCTCGGCAGCCACTCGTTCTTCTGGTCCTCCGAGCCGTACTTGTGGATCGCCGCCATCGCCAGCGAGCCCTGGACGGACACGAAGCTGCGCAGCCCCGAGTCGGCCGCCTCCAGCTCCCGGCACGCCACCCCGTAGGCGACGGCGCTCGTCCCCGCGCAGCCGTAGCCCTCCAGGTGCATGCCGAGCAGGCCCAGCTTGCCCAGCTCGGGGGCCAGCTCGCGCGCGGGGAACGTCCCGTCCTCGAACCAGGCCGCCAGGTGCGGCGCCACCTTCTCCGCCACGAAGGCGCGCACGGTGTCGCGGACCATCCGCTCCTCGTCGGTGAGCCGGTCGTCTACGCGCAGCACGTCCATGCGGGGTCTCCTCCGTCCGGGGCCGTCCGCGACGAGGGTACGTCGCAGGGCCGACCCTGACCGGGCAGGGGTGCGATCAGGGATGAATCAGGGCGAATCCGGATGTCAGAGTTACCTTTCGCTGGGCATGATCGAGGCATGGACATGGACAAGACCACGGGCAGGCAACTCCGCCGCACGCACGAGGGACGCATGATCGCCGGGGTGTGCTCCGGCGCGGGCCGGTTCCTCGGCGTCGACCCCAACATCCTCCGGCTCGGCCTGGCCATCTTCACGATCTTCGGCGGCGCCGGCGTCGCGCTCTACGCGATCGCGTGGCTCCTCATCCCCGAGGAGGGCGCGCAGAAGTCGGTCGCCGAGGACCTGTTCAAGAAGGCGAGCGACTCCCCGACCGTCCAGGACGCGGTGCAGAAGACGAAGGACGCGGTCAACAAGAACCGCACCCACGCCTAGGGCCTGTTTTGTGGATCGTGGTTGAGCCAGAGGATGAGGCTGGCGATGGTGACCACGGCGCGGTAGTGGGCGGCGAGTTTGTCGTAGCGGGTGGCCAGGCCGCGGAAGCGTTTGAGCTGGTTGAAGCAGCGTTCGACGACGTTGCGGCGGCGGTAGCGGTCCGGGTCGAAGCC
>NZ_JBEZJP010000510.1:0-5213 GCF_040653175.1 Actinomadura sp. NPDC048032 | reverse complement strand
GGGGGGGGGGGGGGGGGGCCCCCCCCCCCCCCACTGGCCCGCCCCCGGCCCGCGCGCCCGCCGCCCGGCCCCGCGCGCCCCCGCGCCGGTTAACGGATGGGTATCGGGCGGGTCCTTACGGAGGGTCACGGACCGACCGGCCCTCAAAAGGTGACAAACTTGGCCCGGTTATGAGGTCGACGCCGCACATCCTGGTGATCAACGGCACCAAGGTCCGCCGCCCGGTGTTCATCCTGGGCGCGCCGCACTCGGGTGCGGAGCTGCTGGCGCGCGCGGTCAAGCGCTCCCCCGGCTTCCACCTGACCACGGGCCGGCCGGACGTCCTGCGCGTCACCTACGCCTTCGCCCGCCAGCCCTCGATCGCCGAGCGCGGGGAGGGCGCCGCCCGCGTCCTGCGTGACGCGTACGCGCAGGCGTGGCAGGTGTCGGCGCGGGCCTGCGGGGAGTGCCCGGACGAGTGCCGCGAGATGGGCGGGCTGCCGCCGCGCCCGCCGGGCGGGCCGGAGGGTCCGGCCCCCGGCCCCGTCCCGGAGCCGCCCGGCCCGTGCGTGCAGGCGCAGGGGCTCGCCCGGTACGCCGACGCCTCCCCCGACCTGATCTACAGCGCCGACGTGCTGCTGGACGCCTTCCCCGACGCCCAGCTCGTCCAGGTGATCCGGGACGGCCGGGACGTGGTCGCCGACATGCTGGCCGACGAGCGCTGCCTGGCCTGGTTCAAGCCGGGCCTGGCCAACCTCGACACGGTGTTCCCCAACCCGTTTTTCGGCGTCGAGGACCACACGGACCGGAGCCGGTGGCCGCGCGCGGCGGCCGCCGTGAAGTGCGCCATGCGGTGGCGGGGGTCGGTGCGGCTGAGCGCGAGGCTCCGCCTCCAGGTCCCCGAGGAGCAGCTGGCCACGGTCCGCTACGAGGAGCTGGTGGCCCGGCCGCGCCGCGTCGGCGCCGACCTGGCGGAGTACCTGGACGCGCCGCTGTCGAAGTCGGCGCTGACGGGGCTGGTGCGGGCCGGGGCGCGCGACGCCGCCGAACCGGGCGTCGGGGTGTGGCGCGAGCGCCTCACCCCGCGGCAGGCCGCGCAGGTCGAGAAGGTCGCGGGCACCGAGCTGCGGCGGCTCGGCTACCCGCTCGGCTCCGAGGCCTGAGCGGCCGCTACTCGGCCCCGAGCGGCTCGGCCCGCCGCTCCTCCTCGGGGCCCTGGTCGCGCTGGTGCGAGAACTGCGTGCGGTAGAGCTCGGCGTACAGGCCGCCCTCCAGCAGCAGCTCCTCGTGCCGGCCGCGCTCGGCGACCCGGCCGCCGTCGACCACGAGGATCTGGTCGGCCTCCCGGATCGTGGACAGCCGGTGCGCGATCACCAGCGACGTCCGGCCCGCGAGGGCGGTGCGCAGGGCCCGCTGGACGGCCGCCTCGGACTCGGAGTCCAGGTGCGCGGTCGCCTCGTCGAGGACGACCACCGCCGGGGCCTTGAGCAGCAGCCGGGCGATCGCGAGCCGCTGCTTCTCCCCGCCCGACAGCCGGTAGCCGCGGTCGCCGACGACGGTGTCCAGGCCCTCGGGCATCTCGGCGACGAGGCCGCCGATGTGCGCGGCCTCCAGCGCGGCGAGGATCTCCTCGTCGGAGGCGTCCGGGCGGGCGTAGCGCATGTTCTCGCGGATCGAGTCGTGGAACAGGTGCGCGTCCTGGCTGACGACGCCGATCTCGGCGCGCAGCGATTCGAGCGTGACGTCGCGGACGTCGACGCCGCCGATCCGGACCGCGCCGGCGGACACGTCGTACAGCCGCGACACCAGGTGCGTGATCGTCGACTTGCCCGCGCCGGACGGCCCGACGAGCGCGACCAGCTGCCCCGGCGCGGCGGTGAAGTCGACGTCGTGCAGCACCTCGCGGCCGGGCGCGGTGTCGGTGCGGGCGATCGACTCCAGCGAGGCGAGCGAGACCTCGTCCGCCGACGGGTAGGCGAACCGGACGTGGTCGAACTCGATCGACGGCGCCTTCGACAACGCCGGGCCCGAGCCGTTGGCGGACGGCGCGCGGGCCTCGGCCAGCTCCCGGGCGCCGTCGCGGTCGCGGACCAGCGGCTTCAGGTCGAGCACCTCGAACACGCGGTCGAAGCTGACGAGCGCGGTCATCACGTCCACGTGCACGTTGGACAGCGCGGTCAGCGGCCCGTACATCCGGGTCAGCAGGGTGGCGAGCGCGACGAGCGTGCCGAGCTGGAAGCTGCCGTCCACCACCAGGTAGCCGCCGACGCCGTAGACCATGGCGGTGGCCAGCGCGGCGACCAGGGTCAGCGCGGTGAAGAAGACCCGCCCGTACATGGCGGCGACGATGCCGACGTCGCGGACGCGGGCGGCGCGGCCGGAGAAGTTCTCCTCCTCTTCGGCCGGACGCCCGTAGAGCTTGGCGAGCATGGCCCCGGCGACGTTGAACCGCTCGGTCATCAGCGAGCCCATCTCGGCGTCCAGCACCATCTGCTCGCGGCTGACCCGCTGCAGCCGCCTGCCGACCCACTTGGCCGGCAGGATGAAGATCGGGAGCAGCAGCAGCGCGATCACCGTGACCTGCCAGGACAGGATGAGCA
This sequence comes from Actinomadura sp. NPDC048032, assembly GCF_040653175.1. Lineage (NCBI taxonomy): Bacteria > Bacillati > Actinomycetota > Actinomycetes > Streptosporangiales > Thermomonosporaceae > Actinomadura > Actinomadura sp. NPDC048032. The sequence goes on along the minus strand of NZ_JBEZJP010000510.1, from coordinate 2,634 downwards.
TCGTCACCAGCACCAGGACCAGGCTGATCACGTTGGACACCACCGACGACAGGGTGGTGGTGAGGGCGCGCTGCGCGCCGATGACGTCGTTGTTGAGGCGGCTGACGAGCGAGCCCGTCTGCGCCCGCATGAAGAACGCGACGGGCTGCCGCTGGACGTGCGCGAACACCTGGCTGCGCAGGTCGTAGATGAGCCCCTCGCCGATGCGCGCCGAGTACCAGCGCTGCGCGAGGCCGAGCACGGCCTCCACCAGGGCGAGCCCGGCGACGGCGGCGGCGAGCCAGAGCACGATGTCGGAGCGGCCCGGCACGATGCCGCGGTCGATGATCCCCTTGAGCAGCAGCGGGTTGGCGACGACGATCACCGCGGCCAGCGAGTTCAGCGTGAGGAAGACCACCAGCTCGCGGACGTAGGGCCGGGCGTAGCCCGCGATCCGCCCCACCGTGCCGGGCGCCAGCTTCTGCCGGGTGACGGAGCTGTCCTTGCGGAAGGACGCCATCACCTGCCAGCCGTTGCCCGACATTCCCGGCATTCCCACGAGCGCCTCCGGTAGACGTCGACGTAATCAAGTACGTAATCAAGTAAGCATCTCAGTATCCGGCGTGGACAACGCGCCCCCGCCCGCCCGTCTTCCCGGCTCCGCTCACGGCGTAACACGCCTCTGGACAAGCCGCTCCCGGGGTGTAACCGTGATCTCCACTTCCCGGCTCACACCCCCCAGGAGCCCCGATGAGACGACGCCTCACCGGCGGCGCCGGCGTGATCACCCTCACCGCCGCGCTCGCCGCCGCCTCCGCGCTGCCCGCCGCGGCGGCCGGGCCCACCAGGTCCGCGCCCCGGCCACCGGGCGCCCACCAGGTCACGGTGCGGAACGGGGAGACGCAGCCCGTGTTCTCCCGCGCCGACGCCGTCACCCAGACCGTGAACATCGAGACCACCGCCGACAGCGACCGCGACGGCGTGCGGGACCGCGTGCAACTGCGGATCATGCGGCCCAGGGAGACCGACACCGCCGGCCTGAAGGTCCCGACGATCCTGGAGCCGAGTCCGTACTGGGCCGGGATCAACGACGTCCCGAACCACCCCGTCGACATCGGCGACGCCCGGGCCCGCTCGCTCACCACCACGCGGCGCGACCTGGCCGAGGTCTTCCCCGGCTACTACGACAACTACTTCCTGCCGCGCGGCTACGCCGTCGCCGACCTGGACAGCATCGGGACGGGCGGCTCGACCGGCTGCCCGACCTCCGGGGACCGCAGCGAGCAGGCGGGCGCGAAGGCCGCCGTCGACTGGCTCAACGGGCGGGCCCGGGGCTGGACGCCGGACGGCGCGCCGGTGAAGGCCACCTGGTCCACCGGGAACGTCGGCATGATCGGCCAGTCCTACGACGGGACGCTGCCGAACATGGCCGCCGCCACCGGGGTCGAGGGCCTGAAGGCCATCGTCCCGATCGCGGGCATCTCCAGCTGGTACGACTACTACCGCGCGGGCGGCGGCGTGGTCGCGCCCGGCGGCTACCAGGGCGAGGACCTGGACGTCCTGGCCAAGGCCGTACTGACCCGCGGGAACCCCGAGGTCTGCGCGAAGGTCATCGAGGACATCGAGGCGTCCCAGGACCGCGAGACCGGCGACTACTCCACGGTGTGGGCCGAGCGCGACTACGTCGGGCAGGCGCGGAGGGTGCGGGCCGCCGTCATGGTCGTGCACGGGCTCAACGACTGGAACGTCAAGGTCAAGCACTCCGTGCAATGGTGGAACGCGCTGAAGGAAGCGGGCGTGCCGCGCAAGCTGTGGCTCCACCAGGGCAACCACTCCACGCCGTTCCGCTGGCGGGTCGAGGAGTGGCTGCGCCAGACGCTGCACTGGTTCGACCGCTACCTGTACGGCGTCCGCAACGGGATCGAGCACGAGCCGCGCGTCGACGTCCAGCACGCGGACGGGACGTGGGAGACGGCGAAGGACTGGCCCGTCCCCGGCACCCGCACCGTCCCGGTCAGCCTCAACGCGGGCCCGTCCGGGCAGCCGGGCGCCCTCGGCCTCAGGCCCCGGCCCGGTCCGGCGCAGTCGTTCACGGACGCGGGCAGGACCCGGACGGCCGAGGAGCTCCTCGCGAACGAGGGCCAGGCCGACCCGAACCGGCTCGCCTACCTGACCGGGCCGCTGACGGAGCCCGTCCGGGTGGACGGCATCCCCTCGGTCTCGCTGCGGGCCTCGCTCGACGGCCGCTCGCCGTACCTGACGGCGCTGCTGGTCGACTACGGCACCGACACCCGTCCCACGGGCGCGCGCGTCACCACCGGCGAGGAGGTCTGCTACGGCCAGAGCGTGCCGGGCGACTCGGGCTGCACGATCCGGCAGGCGCTGCACACCGAGACCGCCCCCTACAAGATCATCACGCGGGGGTGGCTGGACGCCCGGAACCGGCACGACTTCGCCCGGACCGAGCCGATCGAGGCGGGGCGGACCTACTCCTTCCGATGGGACCTCGAACCGACCGACTACACGGTCAAGGCCGGCCACCGGCTCGGCGTGATCCTTCTGTCCACCGACCACGACTACACGCTCCGCTACCCGGCGGAGCGTGTGGGCGTTCTCGAACGCGACCCCGGCCGGGCCGCGGCGCGCGCCCGCGAC
>NZ_JBEZJP010000509.1:0-5223 GCF_040653175.1 Actinomadura sp. NPDC048032 | reverse complement strand
ACCTGTTTTTCTCGTCTGTTCGCCTCGTCCGGTCGATGTCCGGACGAGCCAGCCGTGTGGTTCGGCTGTAGATGACTGTGCGGCTACGGCGGAAGGTGAAGAAGAGCTTCCGGGCGTCCGACATCGCGCTGGAGAACCGGCTGCCCGTCATCAACCTGGTCGAGTCGGGCGGCGCGGACCTGCCGACGCAGAAGGAGATCTTCATCCCGGGCGGCCGCATGTTCCGCGACCTCACCCGGCTGTCGGCCGCGGGGATCCCCACGATCGCGCTCGTGTTCGGCAACTCCACGGCGGGCGGCGCCTACATCCCGGGCATGTGCGACCACGTCGTCATGGTCAGGGAGCGCGCGAAGGTGTTCCTCGGCGGGCCGCCGCTGGTGAAGATGGCGACCGGCGAGGAGGCCGACGACGAGGAGCTCGGCGGCGCCGAGATGCACGCGCGCGCCTCCGGGCTCGCCGACTACATGGCGGCGGACGAGGAGGACGCGCTGCGCCTCGGACGCCGGATCGTCGCGAATCTCAACCACCGCAAGCTCGGCCCCGCGCCGGGCCCGGTCGAGGAGCCGCTGTACGACGCCGAGGAGCTGGCCGGGATCGTCCCCGAGGACCTGAAGGTCCCCTTCGATCCGCGCGAGGTCATCGCGCGGATCGCCGACGGGTCGCGGTTCGACGAGTTCAAGCCGCTGTACGGGACGAGCCTGGTCACCGGCTGGACGCGCGTCCACGGCTACCCGATCGGGATCCTCGCGAACGCGCAGGGCGTGCTGTTCGGGGACGAGGCGCAGAAGGCGGCGCAGTTCATCCAGCTCGCGAACCAGCGCGACACCCCGCTGCTGTTCCTGCACAACACGACCGGCTACATGGTCGGCAGGGAGTACGAGCAGGCCGGGATCATCAAGCACGGCGCCCTGATGATCAACGCGGTGGCCAACAGCAGGGTCCCGCACATCTCGATCATCATGGGCGCCTCGTACGGGGCGGGCAACTACGGCATGTGCGGCCGCGCGTACGACCCGCGGTTCCTGTTCGCCTGGCCGAGCGCCAAGTCGGCGGTGATGGGGCCGCAGCAGCTCGCGGGCGTCCTGTCCATCGTGGCGCGCCAGGCGGCGCAGGCGCGCGGGCAGGCCTACGACGAGGACCAGGACCGCGCGATGCGGGAGATGGTCGAGGCGCAGATCGAGGCCGAGTCGCTGCCGTTCTTCCTGTCCGGGCGGCTCTACGACGACGGGGTGATCGATCCCCGCGACACCCGGACCGTCCTCGGCCTGTGCCTGTCCGTCGTCCACAACGCCCCCGTGCGCGGCGCCGAGGGCTTCGGCGTCTTCCGGATGTGAGTGTCGAACAATGATCAAAAGAGTGCTGGTCGCCAACCGCGGCGAGATCGCCCGCCGCGTCCTGCGCGCCTGCCGGGACCTCGGCGTCGGGACGGTCGCCGTCCACTCCGACCCCGACGCCGCCGCGCCGCACGTCCGGGAGGCGGACGTGGCCGGGCGGCTGCCCGGCGCGTCCCCGGCGGAGACCTACCTGTCGGTGGAGCGGCTCCTCGCCGTGGCGGAGCGCGCCGGGGCCGACGCCGTCCACCCGGGCTACGGGTTCCTGTCGGAGAACGCGGACTTCGCGCGGGCGGTCGTCGACGCCGGCCTGACCTGGATCGGCCCGCCTACCGAGGCGATCGCCGCGATGGGCTCCAAGATCGAGGCCAAGAAGCTGATGGCCGCGGCGGGCGTCCCGGTGCTGCCCGAGCTCGACCCCGTCCGGGTCGGCGACGCGGACCTGCCGCTGCTGGTCAAGGCGTCCGCGGGCGGCGGCGGGCGCGGCATGCGCGTCGTCAGGACGCTCGAGGAGCTGGAGAGCGCCGTCGCGGGGGCGCGCAGGGAGGCGGAGTCGGCGTTCGGCGACCCGACCGTGTTCTGCGAGCCGCTGCTGGAGGACGCCCGCCACATCGAGGTGCAGATCCTCGCCGACGCGCACGGGACGGTCTGGACGCTCGGCGAGCGCGAGTGCTCCATCCAGCGCCGCCACCAGAAGATCATCGAGGAGGCGCCGTCCCCGGCGGTCGGTCCGGAGCTGCGCGCGCGGCTGTGCGGGGCGGCGGCGAGCGCGGCGCGCGCCATCGGGTACACCGGCGCGGGCACGGTCGAGTTCATGCTGGCGCGCGACGGAGGTTTCTCCTTCCTGGAGGTCAACACCCGGCTCCAGGTCGAGCACCCGGTCACCGAGTGCGTGTACGGGGTGGACCTCGTCCGGCTGCAGATCGAGGTCGCCGAGGGCGCCCGCCTTCCGGCCGCGCCGCCGGAACCGCGCGGTCACGCCGTCGAGGTGCGCCTCTACGCCGAGGACCCCGCGCACGACTGGCGGCCCGCCAGCGGCACGCTGCACACCTTCGAGGTGCCGGGGGCGGACGCCGAGTTCGCCGTGCCGGCGGCGTACGGGCTGCGGCTCGACAGCGGCGTGGAGAGCGGCGCCGAGGTCGGCGTCCACTACGACCCGATGCTCGCCAAGGTGATCGCGTGGGCGCCGTCCCGGGCCGCCGCCGCGCGCCGGCTGGCGGCGGCGCTGCGCGGCGCCCGCATCCACGGCCTCACCACCAACCGCGACCTGCTCGTCCGGATCCTGGAGGAGCCGGGGTTCCTGGACGGCGCCACCGACACCGGCTACCTCGACCGCGTCGGCCTGGACACCCTGGCCGCGCCCCTCGCGGACGAGGCCGCGGTCCGGATGTGCGCGCTGGCCGCCGCGCTCGCCCAGGCGGCCGCGAGCCGGGAGGGCGCCGCGGTGCTCGGCGGCCTCCCGTCGGGCTGGCGCAACGTGCGGTCCCAGCCGCAGCGCAGGACGTTCCAGGGGCCCGGCGGCCCGGTGGACGTCGACTACCGGCTGGACAGGGACGGTCTGACCTCCGAGCTGTGCCCGGGCACGTCGCTGGTGTCCGCCGCTCCGGACCGCGTCGTCCTCGACCGCGACGGCCTCCGCGAGACCTTCGCCGTGACCGCCGCCGGGGACGCGGTGCACGTCGACTCGCGCCTCGGCCCGGTCGCCCTCGTCGCCGTTCCGCGGTTCGCCGACCCGAGCGGCCGGATCGCCCCGGGCTCCCTCCTGGCCCCCATGCCCGGCACCGTCGTCCGCGTCGAGACCGAACCGGGCGCGGACGTCGCCGAAGGGCAGACCCTCGTCGTCCTGGAGGCGATGAAGATGGAGCACCGCATCGCCGCGCCGTCCGCCGGGACGGTCGCCGAACTGAACGTCACCGCGGGGCAGCAGGTCGAGTCCGGCGCCGTCCTCGCCGTCATCGAAGGGACCCCCGAATGAGCTTCGTCGAGACCGAGGAGCGGCGGGCCCTGCGCGCCGCGGTCGCCGAACTGGGCGGCGAGTACGGCTCCTCCTACTACGTGGAGAAGGCCAGATCCGGACAGAAGACCGACGAGCTGTGGGCCGAGGCCGGGCGCCTCGGCTACCTCGGCGTCAACGTGCCGGAGGAGTACGGCGGCGGAGGCGGAGGCATCGGCGACCTCGCCGCCGTGTGCGAGGAGCTGGCGGCCGCGGGCTGCCCGCTGCTGCTCATGGTCGTCTCCCCGGCGATCTGCGCGACGATCATCGCCCGGTCCGGCACCGAGGACCAGAGGAAGCACTGGCTGCCGCGCTTCGCCGACGGTTCGGTGAAGATGGCGTTCGCGATCACCGAGCCCGACGCCGGCTCCAACGCGCACCGCATCACCACCACGGCGCGCCGCGACGGCGACGGGTGGGTGCTGAACGGGCAGAAGACGTTCATCTCCGGCGTGGACGAGTCGGACGCCGTGCTGTTCGTATCCCGCACGCAGGACCAGAAGGGCAACCTGCGGCCGTCGCTGTTCATCGTCCCGACCACCGCGCCCGGGTTCACCTTCACCCCGATCGACATGGAGATCGTGTCGCCGGAGAAGCAGTTCGTCTGCCACCTCGACGACGTCCGGCTGCCCTACGACGCGCTTGTCGGCGACGAGGACGGCGGCCTGCTGCAGCTGTTCGCCGGCCTCAACCCCGAGCGCATCATGGCCGCCGCGATGGGCGCCGGGATCGGCCGCCTCGCGCTCGGCAAGGCGACCGCCTACGCCGCGTCGCGGCAGGTGTTCAGAACGCCGATCGGCGCGCACCAGGGCATCGCGCACCCGCTCGCCGCCGCCAAGATCGAGCTGGAGCTGGCCCGGCTGATGGGGCAGAAGGCCGCGTGGCTCTACGACGAGGGCGACGACGCGGGCGCCGGCGAGGCGGCGAACATGGCCAAGTACGCCACCGCCGAGGCCGCGATCCACTGCGTCGACCAGGCCATCCAGACCCACGGCGGCAACGGCCTCACCACCGAGTACGGCGTCGGGATGCTCGCCGGCGTCGTCCGGCTCATGCGCATCGCCCCGGTCAGCCGCGAGATGATCCTCAACTACGTCGCACAGCACTCCCTGGGGCTGCCCAAGTCCTACTGACCGCTTCGGTGGCGGCGGCGGGGCCGGGCGGCCTAGACTCCTGCCGTTCCCGCGCTTTGATCAAAAATGAAGATCGCGACCTGAGGGACTCACGTGTACGGTCCGCCACCCGTTCCGCCGCCCGCCGCCGAGCCCGTCCCGCACGCGCCGCCGCCTCCCGCCGCGGCCCCGCGCGGCCGCCGTCTGGCGGCCTGGAGCATCGACACCGCCCTGCTCGCCTGCGCCGCGGCCCTCCTCGGCACGATGACGTGGGGACGGCTGAACGGACTCCTCGGTGACGGGCTCTGGGGCGACGCCCTGTCTGCGGCGGGCGGGCTCCTGCTGTCCGGCGGCGACGTCCGGCAGGCCGCCGAGAACTTCGGGACGAGCCTCTGGAACACGGCCGTCAGCGCCGTCGAGCAGGCGCTGCTCCTGCTCATCCTGATCGAGTTCCTGCACCAGTTCGCGGGGCAGGCCTTCGCCGGCCGGACCGTCGGCAAGGCCGTGCTCGACCTGCGCGTGGAGAACGCCAGGTCCGCCAAGTCCCGGGCGCTGCGCCGGTCCCTGGTGACCACGGCGGGCGGCACCGGCCTGTACTGCACCGCGTGGATCCTCCTCCTGCACGGGCTCTTCTTCCTGTCCCTCGTCACCTGGCTGGTCGCCGTCGCGGTGTTCCTGGCCAACAGCGCGCCGACCCTCGTCGGCAAGGCGAGGACGGGCGCGGCCGACATCAACAAGCACTACGGCCCGCCGGGGCCCAACTACCTACTGGACACGACGTGCTGCT
>NZ_JBEZJP010000508.1:0-5226 GCF_040653175.1 Actinomadura sp. NPDC048032 | reverse complement strand
GCTCGACCTCGTTGCCCAGTCACCCGGCGGCCCCGACGAGGACCCGGTGGGGTTCCCGTTCGGCGGGTGGCAGGCGCCCTTGATGGACGAGGCCGCCGGCGCACAGGTCGTCGCCGCGTACGAGGGCACGGACGCTCTCCTGCTCGGTCGGCGGACGTACGAGATCTTCGCCGCCTACTGGCCGCACCAGAGAGGCGAGGACAACGAGATCGCCGCGCTCTTCAACAGCGTCCCGAAGTACGTGGCCTCCCGTGGCAGGCCGGACCTCTCCTGGGCCGACTCCACGCGGCTCGGCCCGGACCTGGCCGGCGCGGTCCGCGAGATCCGTGACCGGCACGAGCACGTGAAGGTCGTCGGGAGCCTGAACCTGGTGCAGACCCTTCTGCGCGAGAAGCTCTTCGACCGCCTCGACCTCTGGGTGTACCCGATCGTGCTCGGCGTCGGGAAGAAGGTCTTCGACGGTGGGGCGGTGCCCATGAACGTCACCCTCCTCGAACCGCCGGCAGCCGCCCCGAACGGCACCGTGTACCTGCGCTACGGCCTGGCCGACGGGACGCCCGAGACGGGCGACATGACCGTCCCCGACCGCGGGGTCTGAGCCGCCTCCTCGCCCGTCGGGTGCGGTGGCCGGTCACGCCGTCGCCGTCGATCGCAGCGTAGGCCGAAGACCGCGCTGACCGCACAGAGCAGCAAGTAGGACCAACGTCGGCCTTTGCTTTGATCTCCCCATCGATCATCTCCAGTCGCTTCTGGCAGTAGGCGTACGTGGCCGCCGTGGCGGCCAGGACGCCGATACCCGGAATCCAGCTGGGAATCTGCCGGCCCAGGACATGGAACGCCGGTAGGGCGTCCGAGAACAAGTTCCCGCCCGAGCCGCCGACGGTATCCCTTGCATGACCTCCAGCCGAACCATCGAAGAACGACCTGGAAGGCCATGTTGTTCGCTCCCAGAGCGGTGCCCAGCAGAAGGGCCTGCTTCCAGACGGCCCAACGGCACCACAACGACGGCCGAAAGAAGTACCACGAGACCGCCGTCCCGAAGATGACGGAGACAAGCGCCGCCGTCACCGGTCCGACATGACTCACCGGCGCCCTCTCTTCCGATTCACGAGATCCCCTTTGGTTTGTGGAGCGCGCCAGGAGGATCTCGGGACGTTCTGCCCGGTCCTGGTCGCGCCCGCTATGCGGAGCAACTCAAGAGCCGGGACGGCTCTTCAGTTTTTATGGTCGTGCCATTACTCTATAAGAGAGAATTTACGGCCGAAGGTGAATCCAGGATCGAGAAAAGAGAATGGTGCTCGCGAAATGCCTTCGAATTCATCTCCGGGGCAGACCGCCGTCTGCCCCGGAGATTCAACGGATGTAGCCGTTCACGACCATCGGCAGCGACGCGTCCAGGCCCGCCATGTTCAGCACGCCCTCGTCGCGGGGGTTGCCAATGGTGTGCCCGTTCGCGGCCATCGCCGCGAGCAGGACCCGAACGTCGCCGTTCACGGTCTGGCGGTAGGCGTCCAGAGCCTGCGACGCGTGCTGCCGTCCAGCCCACGTCTCTTTGTCGGTGAACAGCACCATCCCGTCCACCTCAAGACGCTGATGCTGCGCCCACTGGAACGGCTGCGACAGATCCGTGCCGCCGCCCGACGGACGCCAACGGGAGATCTCCCGCAGGTTCGTGCGCGCCGTCACCTGGGACGCGCGGACCTGGGTGTCGACGTCGATGACGTGGCAGTTGCCGCGCTCGATCCGGTTCAGGATGACCGCCATCGCGTTCGCGACCTCGTAGCAGGACCCGAGCGGCGCACCACCCGAGGTGATGTGGTGGAAGCTCATGGACCCGGAGGAGTCCACCGCCACCAGCAGGCGCCGACCGGACGGCTCCATGTGCCCGAACGACAGCTCGTACGCCTCTTCGAGCGCGTCGACGATGGCCGGGACCGGCGACCAGTGCTGCACGTCCGCGTGCGGGTGCGGCTGCGCGCGACCGCTCCCGTACACGCGCAGGGCGAGGAACAGGTCCATCGGGTGGATCCGGGCCTTCGCGAGCGCGCCGGCGTCGGTGAGCCGGTCCGCGGCGCGTCGGGTCGCGTCACCCATCGGCGTCAGCGTCCCGATCCGGGTCATGCGGGACAGGTTCCGAAGCAGCGCGGTCATCCCGATCGTGTCGACGAGCTCGTCCCACACGCCTGGCTCGGTGAGAACCGCGTCCGGCAGGAACTCCCACGGCACGCCCCGGGACCGCACCACGTCCATCGCGTCGACCGGGCCGGTGACGGCCTGCGCGGCGAGGAACGCGTCCACTGCGGGCACCCGCGCGCGGACGTCATCGTCGGAGGCGTTCCCGGCGATCCATCCGAACAGCGCACGCCGCGCCGGCGAGTCGGCCTTGGGGTGCGCGATGCGGAGCGCGTCCCGCAGCGCGAACGCCTCCCCGGCCGGGGTCCTGCGCTGCCGAGCCTTGCACACTCGCCACGCGACCTGGTCGACGTCGCCGTTGAGGAACCACGACGCGAGCGCGGTCCGCATCGCCCGCCCGACCACAGGCGCCGTGCCGCTGCCGGTGGCCTTGCCGCCGAGGTTCTTCCAGTAGCCGAAGAATGACGCGAGATGGTCCGTGGTCCGCGCGACCTGCGCCAGCGATGCCTTCACGGCCTGCCGGGTGCCGGCGTCGCCGCGCGCCGCGGCGGCGGCCATGACGAAAAGCGCGGGACGGTTCTTCGGAGCACGCGGCGGACGCGCCGTTGAGATCGCCGTCGCGAGGCCGACGACCCGGACGCCGTCCGCGGCGATGGCGTCGAACACGACCTGCGCGTTGTCCGCAGTGAGCCTGTCTTCGCCGACGTAGTAGGTGCCGCCGGTGGTGCCGAGGATGAGGAAGTCCTCCAGCCGCGTCCACAGGTCCTTGGCGAACCCGTAGCCGCCGGCGTTGTTGCGGACCTGCTCGGTCTCACGGCCGGGAATCGGCCGGCTCTGCGGCGTCTGCACGGTGGACACCGAAGCAAGAGGGTCACGGGCCATCAACGGCCTCCAAAGAATTCGACCCGCCTCAGGGGCGGATGTGGGGGAGGAGCAAGCGCACAGGGGAGGGCGGATGTGGTGGCGTCCACCGGGTTTTTAAGTCCAATGCTCTTCCTGGCTGAGCTACCACCCGGCATTGCCGGGTGGGCAGGATTCGAACCTGCGACCGTTGGATCCGATAACCGACGGGCTTCGACCCGCCCTTCCCCTGTGCGTCGCTCGGCCCGTAGGGCCGGGTACACGCACGGATGTGGGAACGACCACCGGATTGCGTCTATTCGAAAGAGATAACCGATGGTCTTCGACCCGTGCGTGCACCGGACCCGACGCGCTGATCAAAAGGTAGCCCGCTCCAAAACAGCTCGCATCCGAATATCGCCCGGTTCCGACGGTGAGGCGGCCATGGTCCAGGCCATGCACCCGACACCCCGCGCGTAGCCGCCCGCTGATCGCGCGTCACTCCGCAAGGTCCTCACTTGGCCGACGCGGGGGCCCGGACCAGCGGACCAAGTTGTGGAACAGCTCCGCCTGCTCGATGGCGTCATCCAGCGCATTGTGCGTGTGCGGTCGGTCGGACAGCAGCTCGGCGGGCATCTGGCGTTTGGTCGAGCGGGTGATCGGAGTGCCGGCCTTGGCGGCGTACATGCTCTTGAGATCCAGGTGCCGGGAGTGGCCGAACGGAGATCCCGCGTCGGTGAACCGCGTCCAGTACCAGTACAGGAACATCCAGTCGAAGCCGAGCGGATAGGCCACGAACACCGGCGAGGCATCCGCCGCGCTCGCCACCGCGGTCACCCAGGCGGTCGCCGCGCTCATCGCCTCACCCGGATCACGGCCCTCGATCGCGAGGTGGTCGCGGTCCAGGCCGCTGACGGCCAGTGCCTCAGGGACGTAGGCGTCGCTGATCGGTTTCAGTTCCGCGTAGAACGTTGTCTCGGCAGGATCGGCCGGCTTGAACGCACGCCCGTCAAAGGTTCCGCAGGCGCTCATGCCAAAGCTCAGCATGGAGTAAGGCCCAGGAATCGGCCCGTCGGCCTCAGCGTCAACCGAGATGTACACCTCAGGCTTGCCCATCCTCGACCTCCTTGACATCTCCGAACATGATCCCGCGTCAGGCCCAGCGTCATCGCGGTTGAGACGTCAATCGGCTTGTCATGGTTCACGGGGTTGGCAGGTGGGGCACCAGACTGTTCTGCGGCCGGAGAGGCGGCGGCTCTCCAGAGGGGTGCCGCAGCGGGGGCAGGTGGGGGCCGGGGTGTCTCGGGCTCCGGTCAGCCAGGTTCTTCGGGGTGGGACCCGTTCGGCCTTGATGGAGGCGCGGAGGACGCGGCGCATCGCTCTGTGGAGGGTGGTGACTTCTGAGGCGGTCAGGGCGCGGGCGGGGCGCAGGGGGTTGATGCGGGCTCGCCAGCAGATCTCGTCGGCCAGGAGGTTGCCCAGGCCGGCGGTGACCGTCTGGTCCGTGAGGGTGGTCTTGAGGCGGCCTCGGTGGGCGCCGAGGGTCGCGGCCAGGTCGTCGCGGGAGAGGTCCAGGGCGTCCGGGCCGAGGTTTCCGAGGGTCTCGTCTGCCTGCCTGTCGTCGGCGGCCAGGTGGACGCCCTGGAGTTTGCGCATGTCGCGGAAGCGGAGTTCGCCGTCGGGGAGCCTCCAGATGACGCGGTCGTGCCGGTGGCGCGGCTCGTCCGGGTGGTGCCAGGTGAGCGAGCCCGTCATGCCGAAGTGGAGCAGGACGACCGGGCCCTGCGCCGGGGCCAGCAGCCACTTGCCGTGGCGGTGCGGTTCCTCGAAGCGGTGGCCGCGCAGCGCGGTGCTCAGGCGCCGGGCGGTGACTCCGCGCAGGACGCCGGGGTCGAGCACCGACACTGAGGCGATCGGCTCGTCGGTGTGCTCGGCGAGCACCCGGCGGAAGCCTTCGACGTCGGGAAGTTCCGGCATGGCGGGTCCCTACCCGCTGGCGGGTCAGGTCTGCGGGACGACGTGCGGCGCGATGCTGGAGAGCTTCTCGCAGGTCTCCTCGTATTCGCGGTCGGGGGTCGAGGCGCTGACGATGCCCGCGCCGGCGCGCAGCCACGCCTGGCCGTTCTCGGCGATCGAGGCGGAACTGGACCGGGGAGCGGCCAGGTGACCTACGTGAAGGTGTGCGCGCTGGACGAGGTCCCCGCCGACGGCACCGCTCCGCGCGACGACGACGGGCGTGCCGTCGACCTCGAC
>NZ_JBEZJP010000507.1:0-5229 GCF_040653175.1 Actinomadura sp. NPDC048032 | reverse complement strand
ACGAAGCGCTCGATGGTGCGGGTGAGCGGCACGACCGTCCGGTCGTAGATCTTGACGAGCTTCGGGTCGGGGTAGCCGGCGCCACCGCGGCGGACCGCGAACCACCAGGCGATCCCGCCCAGGAAGTTGATCGGCTTGAGCACCTCGGGGACGAGCCCGGCCTCCCGGACCGACGCCTCGAGCGTGGCCGGCGTGTACCGGGTGACGTGCCCGACCTTGCGGTCGAAGTCGCCGTAGAGCTGCATGTAGCCGGGCACCCAGATGACGATGCGGCCGCCCGGCTCGGTGACGGCGGCGAGGTCGCGCAGTGCCTGCACGTCGTCCTTGATGTGCTCCAGCACGTTCATCATCACGACGGTGTCGACCTTGCGCCGGATCTTGATGTCGGCGGGCAGGGCCAGGTCGATGACCTCGACGTCGTCGTTGCCTTCGTGGCGCTTGCGCAGCTCGCCGACGCAGTACGGGTCGTTGTCGCTGACGACGAGGTAGTCCAGGCGCCCGGCGAACTGCTCGGAGAAGTGCCCGAGGCCGGAGCCCACCTCCAGCATGGAGCGGCCGACGTGCGGGGCCACGGTCTGGTACTCGTACTCGCGGTAGTTGCGGGCCTCGTCCCCGCCCAGGTGGTTCTCCAGCGCGCCCTCTCCGGCGGCGGGCTGGACGACGTCCCCGTCAGGGGCGGGCCCGGCGGCCGTTCCGGGCTTCTTCGGACCGCTGCCGAGGAGGCTGAGGAGGGTGCCTGCGATGGACTTCTTCTGACCAGATGACTGCATTACTTCCCGCTCGCTGGGTGCGTTGGCGTTCGGCTTCTCGCTCGCCGGACCGTTCCCCCGCCCCCTCGGGACGGTTCGATCTCTGGCGCGAAGGTCGGGTCAGTCTACTCCCGCGCCGAAGCCGGACGCCCCGCGACGGCGGGACGCCCTCCCGAGGCCGCGATCCGCCGGGCGTGTCGCGGCCGATCCCCCTCCCGCCGGGTCAGCCGATCGTCCGGTGCACGTCCTCCCGCTCGCTCGGGCCCGGCTCGGAAGGCGCGATCCACGGCCCCGGGATGGACGGGTCCAGGACGCCCTCCTCCACCCAGGCGAAGTCCCCGGCGAGGACGGCCCGCGCCAGCTTCACGTCCATCGCGTCGGTGTTGCGCCACAGCCCGTCGAACAGCTCCTCGACGCGGACGCGCGCCTGCCGGCAGAAGGCGTCGGCGAGCAGCAGGGCGGATCTGCCCGGCGCCGTGGCCGGCCCCGTGCCGTTCGCCCCCATGCTGCCGAGCGGCCCCTGGTCGGACGCGTCGGCGGTCGCGCGGACGCACACCGCGCTCATCGCGAACAGCTCGGCGCCGATGTCGACCATGCGGCCGAGGAACCCCTGCCGGTACTCCAGACCGCCCTGCCAGCGTCCCGCCGCGTAGAAGGTCGACCGGGCCAGCTTGCGGGACGCCCGCTCGACGTACCGCAGGTGCCGGGCCAGCGGGCCGAACTCGGCGTAGGCGTTCGGCCGGTGCCCGGCGCCGGTGACGAGCGTCGGCAGCCAGCGCGCGTAGAACCCGCCCGCCTTCGCCGCGGCCCGCGCCTTGCGCCCGGTGGAGGCGTCCGGGTCGATGATGTCCCCGGCCACCGACAGGTGCGCGTCGACGGCCTCGCGGGCGATCAGCAGATGCATGATCTCGCTGGAGCCCTCGAAGATCCGGTTGATGCGCAGGTCGCGGAGCAGCTGCTCGGCGGGCACGCCCCGCTCGCCGCGCGCCGCGAGCGACTCGGCCGTCTCGTAGCCGCGCCCGCCGCGCAGCTGCACCAGCTCGTCGGCCACGCGGCACGCCATCTCCGACGACCACAGCTTGGCCAGCGCCGCCTCGATCCGGATGTCGTTCCGCTCGTCGTCGGCGAGCTGCCCGGACAGGTCGAGCATCGCCTCCATCGCGTACGCGGTCGCCGCGATGAAGGCGATCTTGGTGGCGACGGCCTCGTGCTCGCCGACCGGCCGCCCCCACTGCACCCGCTCCCGGGACCACTGCCGCGCGACCCCGGCGGCCCACTTGCCGCCCGCCGCGCAGATGGCGGGCAGCGACAGCCGCCCGGTGTTGAGCGTGGTCAGCGCGATCTTCAGGCCCGCGCCCTCCGCGCCGATCAGGTTCGCCTTCGGGACCCGCACGTCGTGGAAGCGCGTGACGCCGTTCTCGATGCCGCGCAGCCCCATGAACGCGTTGCGGTTCTCGACGGTGATGCCGGGCGTGGCCATGTCCACGATGAACGCGGAGATGCCGCCGCGGTGCCCGTCCGACTTCGGCACGCGCGCCATCACCACGACGAGGTCGGCGACGACGCCGTTGGTCGTCCACAGCTTGACGCCGTTGAGGACGTAGTCGTCCCCGTCGGGGACGGCCGTGGCGCGCAGCCGCGCCGGGTCGGAGCCGACGTCGGGCTCGGTGAGCAGGAACGCGCTGACCTCCCGGGCGCAGCGCGGCAGCCAGGCGTCCTTCTGCTCGGGCGTCCCGAACATCTTGACCGGCTGCGGGACGCCGATCGACTGGTGCGCCGACAGCAGTGCCCCGAGGGCCGGGCTGACCGACCCCGCCACCATCAGCGCGCGGCCGTAGTAGAGCTGGCTGAGCCCGAGCCCCCCGTACTTCTCGGGGATCTTCATGCCGAGCGCGCCGAGGTCGCGCAGGCCCCGCACGACCTCGTCGGGGATGCGCGCCTCCCGCTCGATCCGCGCCGGGTCGACCTCGGCGGCGCAGAACGCGGCGAGCTTGGCGAGGAACCCCTCGCCCTTCGCCCGCTGCTCCGGCGACGGGCGGGGGTGCGGATGGATCAGGTCGAGGCGCAGGTCGCCGAGGAACAGCTGCTTGCCGAAGCTCGGCAGCCGCCACTCGGACTCCCGGGCCTCCTCGGCCACCTTGCGGGCCGTCCGCTCGTCGACGTGCTCGTGGGTTCGCTGGCTCATGTGATCGAAGTTTCCACTGGTCGGAAGCGGAAACCCCGGCCGGCTCACCCGGTCGCCATGTCCTCGAACATGTCGCGCAGGATGAGGAGCCCCTTGGTCAGGGTCTCCCGGTCCGTGGCGAACGACAGCCGGACCGAGCCCTCACCGCCGAACTCGCTTCCCGGGCGGACCGCCACCCCCCGCTCGCGGGCGTTCGCGGCCACCTGCACGGACGTCAGCCGCGAGTCGTGCCCGACGAACGCGTAGAACGTGCCGTCGGGGGCCCGCAGCCGGGTGCCGGGCACGCCGTCGAGCAGCCGCATCACCAGCTCGCGCCGCCCCCTGTACTCGTCCAGCATCCGCCGGACGGGCTCCTGGGGTCCGGTGAGAGCCGCCAGCGCCGCGTGCTGCACCGCGGTGTTGAGGGGACCGGCCATGCGGGTGTGCACCACCGCGGCCGCGGCGACCACGTCGGGCGGGGCGACCAGGTATCCGATGCGCCAGCCCGTCATCGCGTACGTCTTGGAGAACGTCTGGACGTACAGCACCCGTTCGGCGAGGCCGGGGATGTCCAGGACGGAGGTGAACCGCCGGGGGTCGTAGACGATCTCGTCGTACGCCTCGTCGGCCAGGACCAGCAGGCCGTGCCGCTCGGCGATGTCCCGCAGCCCCTCCAGCTCCTCCGCCGAGTACACGACACCGGTCGGGTTGCACGGGTTGCAGATCGCGACCATCCGGGCGCCGGGAGCGGCCGCGGCCACCGCGTCCAGGTCCAGGTGCAGGTCGTCGCGCTGCGGCACGAGGACGGGCTCGCCCCCGGCCATCCGCACCAGGTCGGCGTAGAGGGAGTAGGTCGGGACGGGGATGACGACCCGGTCGCCGGGGTCGACGCAGGCGAGGATCGTCGCGGCCAGGGCTCCGCTGCCGCCGTGGGTGACGAGGACCTGGTCCGCCGCCCGCCCCGGCCGGCCGGGGCCGCCGGCCTGCCGGGCCAGGGCCTCCCGGAGGTCGGGGGCGCCGTTCCAGGCGGCGTAGTGGGTGGCGCCCGCCTCGACCGCGGCGGCGTGCGCCGCGCGGATGTGTTCGGGGGTCGCGAAGTCCGGCTCGCCCGACGCCAGGGAGATCACGTCCGCCGGCGGGCGGGTGGAGGGCCGCAGGGAGTGCCGGAGCACCTCCCGCACGCGGTCCGACGGGGTGAATGCGGTCACGGGCGCTCCTGCTGGCTCGTCGCTGATGTTTCCGGTGAGGTGGGGGAGAGGTCGCCGTAGACGTCGGGCCGCCGCTCGCGGGCGACGTCCACGACGCGGCGGGCGTCGGCCAGAGGCCGGCGGTGGAGGCGGGCGCGGACGACGGGATCCCGCGGACCGTGGTCGCCGGTGAGGATCCGGCCGGTGGGCCCGGCGACCAGGCTGCGGCCGGCGAAGTCCGCGCCGTGCTCGCTGCCCAGACGGTTGGCGAGCACGTAGTACGCGGTGCTCTCCCACGCGCGCGTCACCGCGCGGTGGGCGAGGATGTCCTCGGGGACGCCCGGGTCGGGGGCGTAGGCGAAGACGCAGACCAGGAGCTCGGCCCCGGCCACGACCTGCCGGCGCGTGGCCTCGGGGAACCGCGAGTCGTGGCAGACCGACAGCCCGACGCGGCCGAGGCCGGTGTCCAGGACGTCGAACCGGTGCCCCGAGCTGAAGTACTTCGGCTCCTGGTCCCACAGGTGCACCTTGCGGTGCGCGCCGATCGTCTCGCCGTCCGGGCCGATGAGGAGGAGCGTGTTGTACAGCTCCTCGCCGCCCCCGCGTTCGGCCAGGCCGACGATGACGTGGGTTCCGGTCTCGCGTGCGGCGCGGCCGAGCGCCTCGGTGGTGCGGCCGGGGATGGTGTCGGCGGCGGCGGCCAGCCGGCGCCGGAAGTCGTCGTCGCCGTCCGGCGGGAGGTAGCCGGTGGTGGCCAGCTCGGGGAAGACGACGAGGTCGGTGGGCCGGCCGGCCGCCTCCGCCCGCACGGCGGCGGCCATGGCCTCGAGGTTGCCGGCCAGGTCGAGCGGCCGCGGATCGAACTGGACGATCGCGACGTCGACGTGGTCCTTCATGCCGTGCCGCCTTTCACAGGATCGTCGAGAGGAACCCGCGGGTCCTCTCGTGCAGGGGGTCGGCGATCACGTCGCGCGCGGGGCCGACCTCGACGACGCGGCCCTGGTCCATGAAGACGAGGCTGTCGCCGGCCTCGCGGGCGAACCCGGTCTCGTGGGTGACGACGATCATCGTCATGCCACGGAGTAGTCCTCGTCCACCAGAAGGTTCTGGAGCCATTCCCACGGCAGCC
>NZ_JBEZJP010000506.1:0-5234 GCF_040653175.1 Actinomadura sp. NPDC048032 | reverse complement strand
TACCGCGACGGACCTGCGGGTCTCCCTCACCGACCGGTGCAACCTGCGCTGCTCGTACTGCATGCCGCCCGAGGGGCTGGACTGGCTGCCGAAGCGCTTCTCGTGCGGGATCGTCGTCAGGTACTCGGCGTAGGCGGCCTCGACCGCGGCGCGCTCGGCGTCGTCCAGGCGGCGGACGCCGGGGCGGTCGCGGAACCGGCGCTCGGCCCCTGACACGACGGTCATGCCCTCCAGCAGCCCGGTCCGGGTGCCGCCCATCGCGGCGACCAGCACGTCGCGGACGTAGCCGTCCGTGGTGTCGAGCGTCAGCGCGAACTTCTCGTCGCCCTCGTGCGCGGCGAACTTGCGGACCTGGTCGACGTAGGCGCGCACGTAGGTCTCGATGAGCCGGCGGATGTCGGCGTCGGAGATCGCCTTCTGCCACGCCAGCAGCGCCAGGCTGGCCACCAGCCGCTTGACGTCCCAGGTGAAGTGACCGACGTAGGCCTCGTCGTAGTCGTTGACGTCGAAGACGAAGACGCCGTCGTCGTTCATGTAGGTACCGAAGTTCTGCGCGTGCAGGTCGCCCTGGATCCACACGCGGGACGTGCGCTCGTCGGCCCACGGGTCGTCGTCGTGGACGATGTCGGCGTAGAACAGGCAGGCGCTGCCCCGGTAGAACGCGAACGGGTCGGACGCCATCTTGCGGAAGCGGCGGCGGAACTCGGCGGGGCTGCGCTCCATCAGGTCCGAGAACGCGTCGACCAGGACGTCGACGATCTGCGCCTGGCGCTCCTTGGGGTCCCGTCCGCGCAGTTCCTCGGTGATGCTCGCCATGCTCTCTCCCTCGATGATCGGACGGTCCCCGCCACGGCCGGGATGTTTCCGGTCATTCTGCCGAATCCGCACCGGTCCGGGAGGTGAACAGCGCACGCACGGCGGGTTCCGACCGCACGAGTTCCAGGGCGGTCTCGGCGTGCCCGGGGACGTAGCCGTTCCCGATGAGCATCGTGACGTCGGCGGCCAGCCCCTCCGCGCCGAGCGCGGCGGCCGGGAACGAGGTCGCCATCGAGAAGAACACGACGGTGCCGCCGGGCGCGGTGGCGAGGATCGCGCCGTGCTCGCAGCCCGGCACGTCCACGCACACGATGGTGACGTCGGCCGGCTCGCCGACGGCCGCCGCGACCGCCACCGGGTCGCGGGCGTCGGCGCGCACGACGGCGTCGGCCAGGCCCGAGGCCGCCAGCCGCTCCTCCTCCTCGGCGGTGGGCACCAGCCCGATCACCCGGGACGCGCCGGCGCGCCGGGCGGCGGCCAGCGACAGGCACCCGCTCTTGCCGGCCGCGCCCAGCACCAGCACCACGGGGCCGTCCTCGCGCGCCGCCACGACGCGGCGGGTGAGGGCCGGCGCGCCGCACACGTCCATGACGGCGAGGGCCAGCGGCACCGGCAGGTCGTCGGGCAGGACGGCGGCGATGGAGCGCGCGAACAGGATCGCGTGGCCCCGCGCGGGCACCTGCTCGGACCGCCCGTCCCACTCCGCGAGCCCGTCGGTGACCGCCAGCGGAGTGAGGGTCAGGGACACCAGGGTGGCGACGCGGTCGCCGGGCTTCAGCCCGAGCGGCGAGTCCGGCCCGGCCTCCTCGACCACGCCGACGAGCATGCCGCCCGACCCGGTCACCGGGTTGTGCATCTTGCCGCGCTCCCCGATGATCCGCAGCACCTCGGCCCGGATCGCGTCCGGGTCGCCGCCGAGCGCGGTGTGCAGCTGGCGGTAGGACGCGGCGTCCAGATTGAGGCGCTCCACGCCGATCCGCACCTCGTCCGGCCGGATCCGCGGGTCGGGATCCAGCCGGAGCGCGGCCTGCGGCAGGACGCCCGCGGGCTCCAGCACCCGGTGCAGCCCGACCGCGGTCCCCGTCCCGCCTCCGGTCATCGCCATGCCGCCTTTCTCCCAACATCGGGTGGTGTTACGCAAGATATGCAGGGCACCCCTGGTTTCATCGAAAGTCTTCCCGTAACGTCGGCGGCACACAAGACTTTTATGCGATCAATGTGAGGCGAGGAGGCGGTCGACGATGACCACTGCCCTGCACCCGGACGCCCTCCAGTCCGAGGAGGCCGCGCGCCAGCCCTACGCCTACCGGCGCCGGCCGCTGGCAGAGCCCGACTGGCGGCGCCTGCCCGGATGGCGGGACGTCACGGAGGCCGAGTGGGAGTCGGCGCAGTGGCAGCGCGCCCACTGCGTCAAGAACGTGCGGCAGTTGCGCCGGGTCATGGGCGACCTGCTCGACGAGCGCTTCTACGCCGACCTGGAACGCGACCAGGCCGAGCGCGCCACCATGTCGATGCTGCTGCCGCCGCAGATGCTGAACACGATGGACGCCTCCTCCACCGAGGCCTTCTACGCCGATCCCGTGCGCCGCTACATGCTCCCGGTGTTCAGCGACCGGCGCACCGACTGGCCGTCCCACCCGCACGCCTCCCGCGACTCGCTGCACGAGGCCGAGATGTGGGCCGTCGAGGGCCTCACCCACCGCTACCCCACCAAGGTCCTGGCCGAACTCCTGCCGACCTGCCCGCAGTACTGCGGCCACTGCACCCGCATGGACCTGGTCGGCAACTCCACGCCGAACGTCGACAAGCACAAGTTCACCATCAAGCCGCCGGACCGGCTCGGCGCCATGCTGGACTACCTGCGCCGCTCCCCCGGCGTCCGCGACGTGGTCGTCTCGGGCGGCGACGTCGCCAACATGCCGTGGGCGCGCCTGGAGTCGTTCGTCGACTCGCTGCTGGACATCGACAACATCCGCGACATCCGGCTGGCCAGCAAGGCGCTCATGGGGCTGCCGCAGCACTGGCTGCAGGACGACGTCCGCGCCGGGATGGAGCGCCTGGCGACCAAGGCCAACGCGCGCGGCGTGCAGATCGCGATCCACACCCACGTCAACGCCGCCCAGTCGGTGACGCTGCTGGTGGCCAAGGCGGCCCGCGCGATGCTCGACACCGGCATCCGCGACGTCCGCAACCAGGGCGTGCTGCTGCGCGGCGTGAACGACACGCCCGAGGCGCTGCTCGACCTGTCGTTCGCGCTGCTCGACGAGGCCGGGATCCTGCCGTACTACCTGTACATGTGCGACATGATCCCGAGCAGCGAGCACTGGCGGCTCGCGGTCTGGGAGGCGCAGGAGCTGCAGCACGCGATCATGGGCTACCTGCCCGGCTTCGCCACCCCGCGGATCGTCTGCGACGTCCCCTACGTCGGCAAGCGCTGGGTGCACCAGCTCGCCGACTACGACCGCGAGCGCGGCATCTCCTACTGGACCAAGAACTACCGCACCGGCCTGGAGCTGGCCGACCCGGACGCTCTGACCAGGCGCTACGAGTACCACGACCCGATCTACACGCTGCCGGAGGAGGGTCAGGAGTGGTGGCGGCAGCGGTCGGGGACGGCCTGAGCCGTCGCGGCCGACGCCTTTACGTTGTAGATCCGAAACATGGCGGATTAGGCTGGGACGGGTGACCCTCGACCTGACCTCCCGTTTCCCGCTCGGCGCATCGGTGACGGCCGCCGCCCTGGAGGACGACCCCCACCCGCACCTGGCCCGGCTCCGCGAGCGCGAACCCGTCTCCTGGCTGCCCGCACTGGGCGGCTGGCTGGTGACCGCCCGCGGCCCGGCGCTGGCGGTCATGCGCGACGCGGCCTCCTACACCGTGGACGACCCGCGCTTCTCCACCGCCCAGGTCGTCGGGCCGAGCATGCTGTCGCTGGACGGCCCCGCCCACACCCGGCACCGCGACCCGTTCGCCCGGCCGTTCCGGCCGGCCCGTACGCGGGAGCGGTTCACCGCGTTCGTCGAGGCCGAGACCGACCGGCTGGTCGGCGCCCTGGCGCCGGCCGGCCGGGCCGAGCTGCGCGGCGAGCTGGCCGGGCCGCTCGCCGTCGCGGTCGTCACCGAGGCCCTCGGCCTGCACGGGGTCGACGCCGCGACCGTCCGCTCCTGGTACGGCGCGTTCGTGGAGGCCGTGTCCGCCATCACCGCCGGCGGCGCGGCGCCCGCACGCGCCGGCGAGGCGTACCGGCTGCTGCGCGCGGCCGTCGAGGAGGCGATCGCCGCGGCCCGCCCCGGGTCCCTCCTGGCCGAGGCCGCCCGGGCCGACCTGGACGCCGCCGAGGTCGTCGCCAACGCCGCGATCCTCATGTTCGGCGGCATCGACACCACCGAGGGCATGATCGTCAACGCCGCGCTGCACCTGCTCGGCCACCCGGACCAGCTCCGGCTCGTCCTGGACGACCCGGAACTGCTTCCCGCCGCGATCGAGGAGTCGCTGCGGCTGGAGCCCTCGGCCTCGGTCGTCGACCGGTACGCCGTCCGCGACGCCGAGCTCGGCGGGGCGGCGGTCCGGGCGGGCGACCTCGTGCGGGTGTCGATCGCCGGCGCCAACCGCGACCCCTCGGTGTTCCCCGACCCCGACCGCTTCGACGTGCGGCGCGGCAACGCCGCCGAGCACCTGGCGTTCGCGCACGGACCCCACTTCTGCTTCGGCGCCCACCTGGCCCGGATGGAGGCCCGCACCGCGCTCGCCGCGCTGCTGGGCCGCCTGCCCGGCCTGCGCCTCGATCCCGCCCGCCCCGCCCGGCCGCACGGGCTGGTGTTCCGCAAGCCCGCGCGGCTGGACGTCCTCTGGGACGTCTGAGGACCGGTTGTGGACCGTTCCCGGCGTCGCCCCGCGCCGCGCCGCTGTGGGAGCATTCCCCCATGATCGTGGAACGCCGCGTCGAGCTGCGCTTTTGCCAGGAGAGCCGGGACGCGCAGACGCACGTCAACCTGTCCGCCGTGCGCCAGGACGGCCGCTGCCTGTGGGTGGCGGGCGACGAGACGGCCACCATCGAGCGGCTCACCGCCGTCACCGGCGAGGACGGGCGCGTCACCGGCTACGACGGGCAGGCCACCATCGCGCTCGCCGACCTCGTCCCGCTGCCGGCCGGCGCCGACGAGGAGGCCGACATCGAGGGCCTCGCCCGCGCCGACGGGTGGCTGTGGGCGATCGGCTCGCACAGCCTCAAGCGCAAGAAGATCAAGCCGGGGAACGGCGACGCCAAGGCCCGCAAGCGCCTCGCCACCGTCGTCCGGGAGGACAACCGCTTCATCCTCGCCCGCATCCCCCTGGTCACCGGCGACGACGGGCTCCCCAGCGCAGCACGACGCGGCGTCCGGCGAGGCGGAACTCGCCGACGTCGCCGCACTCCTCCC
>NZ_JBEZJP010000505.1:0-5248 GCF_040653175.1 Actinomadura sp. NPDC048032 | reverse complement strand
GTTGAGCCAGGGGAGGGGCCCCGGCGCCCGCCCGGGTGCCGCTAGGCGGCCGGGCCGCCGGAGATGTCGCCGAGGCCCGCGGTCGGGCTATCGCCAGGTGTCGTTGGCGGTGCGGCCGGACGTGCCGGTCGTGTAGGTGCGGTTGGCGCCGCTCTCCCACGTCACGGCTCCGGCGTCGGTCTTCTTGAGGTACTTGTATTCGATCTTGGTGTTGGCGGGCAGCGTCACCGACCCGCTCCAGATCGGGTAGCCGGACGGGGACAGCTTCACCGCCTTGGAGGTTTCCCACGAGCCGAGCGCCGGGACGTCGCCGACGAGGTAGACGCTCGTGCCCCAGGTGGTGGTGGCGTTGACGTTGAAGGTGTCGGAGACGGTCCCGGGGGCGGAGGTCGGCGGTGGGGCCTGTCCGGACCGGGCGTCCGCGTGGATCGCGACGGCGCCGCCCGCGGGGATCGTCACGGTCGCGGTCCCGCCCGCCACGGTGACGGCGGTGCCCTGGCAGCCGCTCGAACCGAGGCCGCCGGTGATGACGTCGCAGTAGACGCCGTCCGCGAGCCCGGTCCGGTAGGACGCGGTGGACGGGTTGGAGGAGTCGTTGAGACCGATCCAGCCCCGGGAGCCGCGGCTGAACCCGATGACGTTCCCCGCGGTGGCGGTGAAGTCACCCACCGACGTGGCGGACGCGGTCGCGTTGTGCCATCCGACCATGCCCTTCACCCCGGTCGAGCGGGTGAGGCACTGCCAGCCGTTCGAGCAGTTCGCGGCGGTGACGAACCCGCGGGCGTCGGCGGGCGGCGACTGCCCGGCCGACGACCAGGTGAAGCCGTCGTACACCGAGGGCTTGCCGTACGGGTAGGCCAGCAGGAAGTAGGTCGCCAGGGTGTAGTCGGAGCCGCTCTTGTAGTTGAGCGTGGACCCGTCCCGCTCGGTGTCGTGGTTGGTGATCATCGTGTGGGTCCGGGAGCCGTCCGCGTCCAGCGACCAGGACGGGATGCCGGACAGGTTGGACAGCGTCCCGTTCTGGAACTGGGTCTTCAGGCCTTGAGCGTAGGAGAAGCCGAGCACGTCGCCGTTCCCGGTGAACGCCGAGGGCTTCAGGTCGGCCGTGCTCGACCCGGGGAAGACCTCCTGCGCGATGTAGGGCGCCCTGCCCTCGGCGGTGGTGGTGTGCAGGGCGGCCCTGACGGCGGCGAAGTCGGCCTGGGCGATGTGCTTGGCGGCGTCGATCCGGAACCCGTCCACGCCGAGGCCGATCAGGTCGTTGAGGTAACCGGCGATCTTGTCGCGCACGTAGCCGGACTGGGTCTTCAGGTCCGACAGCGAGACCAGCTCGCAGTTCTGCACCTCGGAGGTGTTGTTCCAGTCGTCGATGCCCGCGTCGTCGTCGTCGCAGTATCCGTCGTTGGCGTGGTGGAAGTCGCCGTACCCGTACGGGACGGCCGGGTAGGCGAACCCGCCGGGATCGAAGGTGGAGCCGCCGTAGGTGGTGTTCACCGTGTTGTTGTGGCCCGCCATGTGGTTGACGACCGCGTCCACGTAGACGCGGACGCCCGCGTTGTGGCAGGCCGCCACCATGGAGGAGAACTGGGCGCGGGTTCCGAGCCTGCTCGTCAGGCCGTAGGAGACGGGCTGGTACACCTCCCACCACGGGTGGGCCCCGTCATTGGTCGAGGCCAGGCTGACCGACTCGGCCGGCGGGGCGACCTGCACGGCCCCGTACCCGGCGGGGCCGAGGTGGTCGGTGCACGCGGCGGCGACGGACGGCCAGTTCCACTCCCAGAGGTTGGCGGTGACGTCGCTCGCGTTGAGGGAGGCGGCGGCGCGGGCGGGGCGGTCGGGGAGCAGGGCGGCGACGGGCGCCGTCCCGGCGAGGACGAGGAGGCCGGCGGCGAGCAGCGACCGGCGGCGGGGGACTCGCGCGCGGGGGGCTCCCGCGCGTGGCGCGTCGTTGGCAGACATGGCGGCGAACTCCTGTCACGGGGCGCCTGGCGGGCGCCCGAGGGGGGTGGGTGGACGGCCGTCCGCGAGCAACGCGAGAATGCTCTCTTCTTGCAGTCAGGTCAAGAGCTTGCGCAAATTTGCAATCGGCTTGCAGAAAGACGGCACCCTCAGGAGGGGGGCGCCCCGCCGCGTGCGGCGAGGCGTTCCCGCTGGGGAACGACGGTGTACTTGGGGTCCTCGGCCGACTGCACGCCCGCGTGGAAGACGCCGAAACGCGTGCAGGCCGAACTCGCCAGGAGGGCCGCGCCGCTCAAGGCCGCCGCGACCCGGCTGCGCCCGCCGAGCAGGACGCATCCCGCGACGCCCGCGGCGGAGAGGGCCTCGCCGGCGCGCATGTAGACCCCGCCCCTGCCCCGCCTGTACGGCTCGGCCGCCAGCCCGGCCCGGCGCTCCAGAACCGCGGCCGCGGCCAGTTCCAGACCGGAGCCGAACACGGCGGCGGTGCGCATCGGGGCGTTCTCCCGGACGGGCGCGGCGACCAGCGCCATGCCGGCCGCCGCGGCGGCGGCCGAGCCGACGAAGACGAACGGCAGCTCGCGGTACGCCTCGTGCCAGGCGGGGACGGCGGTGTCGGCGGCGAGCACCGCGGTATAGGCGGCGACGGGCGGGCCGAGCACGGCGGCACCGGCGGTGGCGGCGCGGCCGAGGCGCGGGAAGAGCCCGGTCACCTCCAGCACGGCGGCGGCGCCCGCGGCGGGACCGTAGGCGGCCAGCAGCCAGGAGCCGACGCTCATCGGCGAGGTCGGCTTCATGACGCGCAGCATGTTGGAGAACCGCTCCGGCCGCCCGAGGTCGTGGACCAGCGCGGCCGCGGACCCGCCGATCGCGGCCAGCGAGGAGATCTTCAACGCCCGCGCGGCCGCCGGGCGCCCCGTGAGCTGCGCGCCGGCGGCGAGCACCGACCCCGCGCCGGCCAGGCCGCCGAGGAAGAAGTACCCCGCGATGTCGAGGGACTTCCACACCGGCGGGTTCAGGACGGGCTTGCCGTAGTAGGAGGTGAACTCCGCCTCCGGCACCATGGCCTTCTCGCCGCGCCCGCCCCGGCGCCCTCCGCGCCGTCCCCGGCCGCCCAGGCCCTTGCCGATCTGGGCCTCCCGGCCGGGCCGCTCGCCGCGCACGCCCTCCTTGCCGACCTCCGACGAGCTCATCGCGCGCCCCCCGTGCGGCCGTGTGCGGCGAAGACGGCGGCGAGCCCGCCGAGCAGCGTGGCGGCGGCGACTCCGGCGTGCCGCCACATGGACGGCAGGTCGCGCGTGGTGACGACCGGATCCGGCGGCAGCCCGTACACCTCGGGCTCGTCCAGCAGGAGGAAGAAGGCGCCGTCGCCGCCGACGCCGTCGTCCGGGTCGTGCCCGTAGAGCCGCGCGTCCTCGACGCCGAGGCCGTGGAGCTGGTCGACGCGCTGCGCCGCCCGCTCGCGCAGCTCGTCCAGCGGGCCGAACTGGATCGAGTCGGTCGGGCACGCCTTCGCGCACGCGGGCTCCTGCCCCACGCTGATCCGGTCGTAGCACAGGGTGCACTTCCACACCCGCCCGTCGCCCTTGCGCTGGTCGATGACCCCGTACGGGCAGGCGGGCACGCAGTAGCCGCAGCCGTTGCAGATGTCCTCCTGGACGACCACCGTGCCGAACTCGGTGCGGAACAGCGACCCGGTCGGGCACACGTCGAGGCAGGCGGCGTGCGTGCAGTGCTTGCACACGTCGGAGGCCATCAGCCAGCGCATGCCGCCCGCGTCCTGTGCGCCGCCCTGCGCGTCGCCGTGGTCGACCCCGCTCTCGTTCTGGCCGATCGGCTTGCTCTGCTCGATGAACGCGACGTGCCGCCAGGTGTCGGCACCGAGGCCCTGCGTGTTGTCGTAGGACATGCCGGTGAACTCGAGGCCGTCCTCCGGGACGGCGTTCCATTCCTTGCAGGCCACCTCGCACGCCTTGCAGCCGATGCACACCGACGTGTCGGTGAAGAAGCCCATGCGGGGCGGGGGGTCGGCGTAGCCGGAGTCGGCGGCGACGTCGGACTCCGCGCCGGCGAGCAGGTTCCGTCCTATCAGACTGCCCATTTCCACGACTCCCATCGACGACACCGGCCCCTACCCGACTTCCCGGGGACGCGCCGCCTACACACCGCCCGCCGTCAGGCGCCCAACGCCTTCCACTGGCGGTCGGCGACGGGGCGCCAGGCGTCGTGCCGCTCGTGGAAGAGCGCGACCGCCTGGGCGCCGCTCCAGTCGTCGGGGAGCAGGGGCGCGGGAAGGCCGGGGTCGAGGAACGGGAAGCGGCGCCATTCCTGGACGAGCCTGGTGTGCGCGGCGAACGTCCCCGGATCGTCGGCGGGCCGCAGCGCGCCGACGGCGTCGAGGAAGTCCTCGTAGGCGAGCCCGATCTCGTCCAGGTCCCACGCCTGACGCGCCACGCGCCGCGCCTCGTCCAGGTCGCCGAGCCGTCCGACGAACAGGGTGGAGGCGTCGGCGACGCCGATCTCGGCGAGGACCTCCCGGACCTCGGCCTCGCGCTCGGGGTGCGGGCTGACCCACACGCCGGGGGAGAGGTTGCCGAGGCCGCTCCAGGCGAGCCGGGTCCGCAGCAGGTGGCGCAGGCGGCGGCTGGTCTCCGGGACGGTGGCCAGCACCAGGAGCCACTGCCCGTCCCACGCGCCGCCCGGGCGGCCGAAGCCGTAGATCCGCTCGGTGCCGTCGGTGAGCAGCCGCTCCCCGGACGGGGTGAGCCGCCAGGCGGTGCGGCGGCCGTGCCGCTCCCCGGCGAGCCAGCCCTCCCCGGCGCTGCGGGCGAGCGCCTGCCGCACGGCCTTCTCCTCGACGCCGAGGAGCCCGAGCGCGCGCAGGAACGTCGCCGTCCACACCGGCTCGCCGCCGGGCAGGACGAACTCGCCCAGCACGGTCAGCAGCAGGGACCGCGCGCTCGCCGCGCCGAGTTCGCGCCGACGCCGGAACCTCGGCTCCGGGTGCGCCGCGTCCTCGCCGGTTCGGGCCATGTGCTCCTCCTCTGGGCCCCGGTGGGCGCCGGCCCGCCTGCGGGGCGGCCGGGGCGCCGTCCAGTATCGCGCGGGTCCGGCCGGCGCCGCGCGGGCCGCGCCCGGAACCGACATCGTTCCACAAGTCTATTGACTGTCGTTTCATCTATGTAGAGCATTGGGGCCACGGTTCCCGGCGAGGGGAGACCTCGATGACCGCTGGAACGGCGACCGCACCGGTCCCGCCCGACACCTTCAACGCCTCCGACTACCTGCTCCG
>NZ_JBEZJP010000504.1:0-5257 GCF_040653175.1 Actinomadura sp. NPDC048032 | reverse complement strand
CGACGGCCCGTACTCCCCCGATCCCGCCAGGGACCTCGACATGGCCGGGTTCTCCCTGGTCAAGGTGCTCCCGCCCGAGACGACCTCCGGCCGTGCACGCCGCGTCCAACACTGGCGCACCCTCGAATGTTCGAGTAGGGATAAGTGCACACAACGCGTGATTCAACCGTGATTCTTTACCGGGAGGCGGGAACGCTTCACGCCCTTTAGCGTTGTGGTCATGAGCGCCCCCGAAGGTTCTTTCCTCGGCGATCTCACTCCGGCGGAACGCGAGGAACTTGCGGCCCGCGGCCGCGTCCGCGAATTCGCCCGGGGGGAGATCCTCTTCGCCGAGGGGGAGGACCCCGGCTGGGTGGCGATCCTGCTGCGGGGCCGGGTCAAGGCGTGCGCCTACCGCGAGATGGGCGGGGAGACGCTCCTGGCGGTGCGCGGTCCGGGGGCGCTGCTCGGCGAGGTCGCCGCGATCGACGGGCTGCCCCGCTCGGCGACGGTCACGGCGCTCGAACCGGTGCGGGCGCTCGCGGTGACGGCCGACGAGTTCATGGCGTTCCTCCAGGCGCACGGGCGCGTCTCCGTCCTCATCATGCGGATGCTGTGCCAGCGCTGGCGCGACGCCGACCGCAAGCGTGTCGAGTTCGGCATGTTCGACGCGACGGGCCGGGTCGCGCAGCGCCTCGTCGAGCTGGCGGAGCGGTTCGGCGTTCCCTACGACCGGACGGGCGCGGCGGGCGGCGACAGCCTTCAGATCACGCTGAACCTCTCGCAGGAGGAGCTGGCGAGCTGGGTGGGCGCGTCCCGCGAGGCGGTCAGCAAGGCGCTGCGCACGCTGCGCCGGCACGGCTGGATCGAGACGGGCCGCCGGCGGGTCATCGTGCACGACCTGAAGGCCTTACGCCGCCAGGCGCGATGATCCGCCGCCGGGCGCGTATCCGCCGCCGGGCGTGCTGACCCGGTGCGCGGCAGGGGCCGCGGTGGCCCGTACGCTGTGCAGGATGCAGTTGCAGCAGCTCGCCTACTTCGTCGCGGTCGCCGAGGTACGCCACTTCACGCAGGCCGCCGAGCTGCTGCGCGTCGCGCAGCCTTCGCTGTCCAAGCAGATCCGCGCGCTGGAAGGCGAGCTGAACGTGTCGCTGTTCAGCCGCGCGCGGGGAAACATCACCCTGACTCCCGCCGGCGAGGCGCTGCTTCCCCTGGCGAAGCGCATACTGGCCGATGTCGACACCGCCCGCCTGGAGGTGCAGGAGCTGGTCGGCCTCAAGCGCGGGCGGGTCCGGCTCGGCGCGACGCCGTCCCTGTGCGCGGGCCTGCTGGCGGACGTCCTGCGCCGCTTCCACGACACGTACCCGGGGATCCAGCTCATCGTCGAGGAGGGCGGCTCCCGGGACCTCGTCCGGGAACTCACGCGCGGCTCCCTGGACATGGCCCTGGTCATCCTTCCCCTGCACGGCGACCCGCCCCTGGACACCACGCCGATCCTGCGCGAGTACCTGGTGGTGGCGTCCCCGGCGGGTCCCGAGCCGGGCGCTCCGGAGCGGCTGCCGAAGACCCCCCAGCTCCCGCGCCGCTCGTACCTGCGCATCCAGGACCTGCGGAACCGCCCGCTGGTGATGTTCCGTCCCGGCTACGACCTGCGCGAGGCGACCATCAGCGCGTGCAGGGCCGCAGGGTTCGAACCGAGGTTCGCGGTCGAGGGCGGCGAGATGGACGCCGTCCTGCGCTTCGTGGAGGTCGGCCTCGGGATCGCGGTCGTCCCCAGCATGGTGCTGGCCGGGCGCCCCGGCCTGCGCGGGACGCCGCTCGTCCTGGCCGACGACGAGGCGCGCCGCGGCCGCCACGGTCCCGGCCTGCTCCGCACCATCGCGCTCGCCCACCGCAAGGACGTGGAGCTCACCCACGCGGCCCGCGCGTTCCAGGAGACCCTCCAGGAGTTCCTCGTGGAGGCGGCCCTGGCGGGCAGCCTCCCGGCCGGCGTGGAGACCCTGGTCGACGCCTAGTCAGCCCTGCTGGAGGGCCACGTAGCCGGGCGGGACGAGGTGGGGCGGGTTGGCCGCCTGGGTGGCGTCGGGCTCGATGATGCGGAACATGTCGAAGAGGACGATCGGCACCTCGCGGCCCAGCACCTTCTGGACGAGGCCCGTGGAGTGCAGGTGCCGCGCGGCGTCGATGCACAGGTCGTCGAAGTGGGCGCAGAGTTTCTCGTCCTGCTCCTCTTCCGCGTCGTCGTCGCCCGGCTCGTACCAGAGGCCGAGGCGCTTCACCTCCTCCAGGTAGAGGGCGGTGCCCTCGGGGTCGGCGGGGTGGTGGCCCGCGGGTCCCGCTTCCTCCAGCAGCATGTAGGCGTAGCTCCAGCGCACCTCCAGCGGGTCCTCGGAGGAGCGTTCGAGGTTCTGCCGGACGTTGCTCTCGGTGTTGTAGCCGATCGCCATGTACGGGTCGTAGGGGTAGTCCCAGAGTTCGTGGACGGTCGAGAACTCGCCGTGCGAGATCCGGAGCGAGATGACGTAGATGTCGGGGCGGAGGGCCTCGGGGAACGCGTGCAGGGAGTCTTCGGCGGCCCGGCGCAGGTGCTGCTGGAGGGTCATCCCCTCATGATCGCGGATCGAGGGAGCGGAGCCGGGCGACGACCCCGGCGGTCTGCGGGGTCCGGAGGTCCTCGAAGATGGCGAGGGCGCGCAGCCAGCAGTCGCGGGCGGCGTCGGGGCGGGACATCTGCATGTGGGCGCGGCCGAGGTTGTAGAGCGCCTCGCCCTGGCCGGGGCGGTCGCCGAACTCGCGGAAGACGTCCAGCGCCTTCTCGTAGTGGACGATGGCGGTGTGCAGGCGGCGCAGGCCGTGGTGGGCGTAGCCGAGCCCGTGCAGGGCCCAGCCGAGGGTCCGGCCGTCGGCCTCCAGTGCGATGCCGTGGGCCTGCTCGAAGTGGTCCAGCGACGAGCCGAAGTCGGCGAGCCCGGCGTAGGCGTAGCCGAGGGCCGTCAGCGCCCGCCCGGTGTCGCGGCGGTCGCCCACCGCGGCGGCCAGCAGGACCGACCGGCGGTGGTGGACGACCGCCTCGCGGTACCGGCGCAGGCGGCGGCAGGCGTAGCCGAGCCCGTGCAGGGCCCACGCCTCGCCCCGGACGTCCCCCAGCCGGGAGAAGACCTCGCACGCCGCGGTGAACAGCTCGGCGGACTCCTCGAACCGCCACCGGTTCTGGCTGGCGTAGCCGAGGCCGCCGAGCACGTAGGCGACGCCGCGGTCGTCGCCGAGGAGGCGCGCGGACGCGAGGCCCCCGCGGAGCGCCTCGCTCCAGTCGGTCCAGGGGCCGCGGAACAGGGTGAGAGGGAGCCGCCAGGCGATGTCGTGGTGGCCCTCGGCGGCGGCGGCGCGGGCGGCGGCGACCAGGTTGGGCCGCTCGGTCTCGCACCAGCGGCGGGCCTCGGCCGCGGAGGCGAAGCGCAGGGCGCGGTCCGGCTCGTCCGGCAGCGGCGGGGCGGTGACGCGGTCGGGGGACAGCAGGCGGCGCGCGTTGCCGGCGGTGCCGAGGTACCAGCCGAGGACGCGGCGGACGGCGGCCGAGCGCTCGTGCGGCGCGAGCCCTGAGCCGGGGGCGGCGTCGGGTTCGAGGACGGGCACCCGGTACCGGCCCTCGGCGCGCTCCGCCAGGCCGAGGTCGCCGAGCAGGAGCCGCGCCTCGGCGTCGGGGACGTCGATCAGGGCGGCCGCGGCCGGGACGGAGATCTCCGCGCCGGGGTGCAGGGCGAGCAGCCGGAGGGCCCGGTCGGTGTCCGCATGCGGCCAGGAGTCCGGCGGCCGCATCCAGGCCCGTTCCCGCAGCTCCTTGACCGCGACCAGGGCGGGGCGGAAGGCGGCCGCGCGGCACGCGGGGTTCTGCCGCACGACCTCCTCGAAGAACCAGCCGGAGGTGATCAGCGCGAGGACGCCGGGGGAGGCGCGCAGCGCGTCCTTCAGGGGGGCGGCGGCCAGCAGCCGGAACGCCGTGTTGATGGCGGTGCCGGCGACGCCGTGGTCGTCGTGGTGGATCTCGCCGGCGTGCACCGCGACGCGGACCCTGATGCGGGCGTCCGGCGGCGCGGCGCCGTTGTGCCGCTCCAGCAGGGCGGCCAGCCGCGCCGGGAACGGGCCGGCCAGCAGTTCCTTCGGCACGTCCGGACGGATGAGGATCATCGCCCCGTCGCCCCGGTCCTCGCAGTAGCAGGAGGCCGCGGGCACGCCGGACTCGTCGAGGGCCCGCCGTAAGGCCCGGTATAAGCCCGCCCGGACGGCGAGCTGGCCCCCGTTCGTGCGGCGGCCGTAGCCCTCGACGTCCAGGCACAGGATGGTCCGGTGCACCGCCGGGCCGGCGCCGCCTGCACAGTGCATCAGCTCGTGCATATGCACCCCCTTATGCATGTGCGGCAGCATGCTACGGCAAGATCAGCCCCTGTCGAAGCGCGTGAGCGGAGCGGCCCGGCGCCGGATCAGGCGGTCAGCAGGCCCCTCAGCAGCCGGGCGCGGGCCTCGTCGTCGCCGTCCTCCGGCGGATGCCAGGGGCAGGCGACGTCCAGGGCGGCCACCCGGCCGGTGGCCATGATCCGCCGGACGGACGCGACGACCGCGTCGGCGGAGGGCCCGCCGCCGACCGGGAACTTCAGCCCGGGCAGGTCGGCGGCGTCGATGACGTCCACGTCGACGTGCAGCAGCAGGGGGCCCGGAGGAAGCGCGACGTCGTCCACGGGGCAGACCCTGACCTGCGAGGACGCGAGGAACTCCGCCTCGGCCGGGTCGAGGTCGCGGGCGTCCACCAGGACGGCGCGGTCCTCCGGCAGCGTGCGCAGGCCCAGCCGGTCGGGGAGGAGCGCGGTGTCGGCGCCGAGGATCTGCCGGAGCGGCATCCCGCCGATGTAGCCGGACGTCGAGCTGTCCACCGTGTGGACGTCGCCGTGCGCGTCGAACCAGACCACGGAGGCGTCCACCCCCGCCTTCTGCACGCCCGCGAGGACGGCCTCGGCGGTCAGGCAGTCGCCCGACACCACGCGCGGCATCGAACCGCCGTCGATCTGGCGGGCGACCTCGGCGACGACGGGCTCGAACAGCGCCGCGACGCGCTGCCACACGTCGCCGTCGGGCAGGTCCGGCGTCACGGGGACGACGTCGAGGCCGGAAAGGGGGAAGGACGCGTCGGGGAGCCGTTCGTCCTGGTAGGGGTGGAGGGTGCCGCCGAGCAGCCGTCCCGCGTACGGCCTCCGCAGGAAGACGACATAGCCGCGCATCGATGGCC
>NZ_JBEZJP010000503.1:0-5325 GCF_040653175.1 Actinomadura sp. NPDC048032 | reverse complement strand
GTCGAGGTCGCCGCCACCGACCCGGTGGGGCGCCCGGTCAAGGCGCGCTACGCGCTGTCGGGCGACGGGCGCTCGGCGGTGGTGGAGCTGGCCGCGGCGTCCGGGCTGCCGCTGGTCGAGGACGTCCCGCCCGACCCGATGAACGCCGGCACCGCCGGCACCGGCGAGCTGATCGCCGACGCGGTGCGGCGCGGCGCCCGCGACGTGCTGGTCTGCATCGGCGGCAGCGCCAGCACCGACGGCGGCGCCGGGCTGCTGCGCGCCCTCGGCGTCCGCTTCCTGGACGCCGCCGGCGGGGAGCTGCCGCCGGGCGGAGCAGCGCTCGCCCAGCTGGCGTCGATCGACGACTCCGGGGTGCCGGACGAGGTCCGCGCGACCCGGTTCCGGGTGGCCTGCGACGTGACCAACCCGCTCGTCGGGCCGGACGGCGCCGCCGCCGTGTTCGGCCCGCAGAAGGGCGCGTCTCCCGGCCAGGTCGCCGAGCTCGACGCCGCCCTCGCCGTCTTCGCCGACGCGGTCGTCGCGCGCGGCGGCCCCCGCGTGCACGACCTGCCCGGGGCCGGTGCGGCGGGCGGCACCTGCGGCGGGCTCGTCGGCCTGCTCGGCGCCGAGCCGTCCGGCGGCGCCCTCCTGGTCGCCGAGGCCGTCGGCCTGCCCGCCGCGCTCGACGGCGCCGACCTCGTCGTCACGGGCGAGGGACGGGTGGACGGGCAGAGCGCCGGCGGCAAGGTGGTCTCCGCGGTCGCGTCGCTCGCCCGGGACCGCGGCGTCCCGTGCCTCGCCCTGGCCGGCGGCGTCGCCGGCCCGCTGGAGGAGCTGCACGCGCTCGGCCTGACCGCCGCGTTCAGCCTCGCCGACGGCCCCCGCACCCTGGAGGAGCTGAAGGCGGGCGCCGCGCCCCTGCTCACCGCCGTCGCCGAGCAGGCGGTCCGCCTGTTCCGCCGCTAGCAGGCGCCTGCGGGTTCGGGTTCGGGTTCGGGCGCCGGTGCGGGCGTGCGGGCCCCCACGGTCAGCCGGGGCAGCAGGACGTGCGTCAGGGGTCCGATCGCCACCGCGTAGAGGACCGTTCCAACACCGACCGTGCCGCCGAGCAGCCAGCCGACGGCCAGCACGGCCAGCTCGATCGTCGTCCGGACCACCCGGATCGAGTGGCCGCGCGCCGCGAGCCCGGTCATCAGCCCGTCCCGGGGGCCCGGGCCGAGGCCGGCGCCGATGTAGCAGCCGGTGGCGAAGCCGCCCACCAGCACGGCGGCGATCAGGAAGGCCCAGCGTCCGGCGAGCGCGCCGGGGGCGGGCAGCAGCCACAGGAACAGGTCGGCGAAGACGCCGACGAGGACGACGTTGCTGACGGTCCCGATGCCGGGCCGCTGCCGCATCGGGATCCACGCGAGCATCACGACCGCGCCCGCGATGATGATCCACGCGCCCATCGACAGGCCGAAGCGCCGTGAGAGCCCCTGGTGGAAGACGTCCCAGGGGTCGTTGCCCAGCCCGGACGACACCTGGAGGGCGATTCCAAGCCCGTACAAGGCCAATCCAACGTAGAGCTGCACCAGGCGGCGCACCATCAAGGCCATTTCGAGCTTCCCCTCCACTGCCGGCCATCGTTTCGGACCACCTTGCCCCCGAGTGGACTGGAATCGGTAGAGCCAATGTGCGAAAGTGGCCCGTATGAGCACGCGCTACGTGAGCGGCCCGCACCTGGCCCGGCTGCTCGGGGACGTCTCGGGCGAGCGCCCCGTCTACGCGGCGGTGGCCCGGTCGCTGCGCGCCCTCGTCCTTGACGGCAGGCTCGCGCTGCGCACGCGGCTGCCCGCCGAACGCGACCTGGCCGCCGCCCTCGGCGTCAGCCGCACCACCGTGACGACCGCCTACGACCGGCTCCGCGACGAGGGCTACGTCCAGAGCCGGCAGGGCGCGGGAAGCTGGACGGCGCTGCCGCCGGTGCGCATGTCGTCGGCCGAGCCGCCCGGCGCGCCCGACGGCGGGGCCGTCCCCGCCGGCCACCGGTACGGCATGGCCCACCCCGCACCGGACGACCCGTCGTTCATCGACCTCGGCTGCGCCGCCCCCGGCGCCCCCGCCATCTTCGAGGAGGCCGTCGCCGCCGCCGTCGACGAGCTGCCCCGCTACAGCTCCGGCCCCGGCTACGAGCCCGCGGGGCTGGCGAGCCTGCGGCAGGTCATCGCGGACGGCTACACCGCGCGCGGCGTCGCGACCCGCGCCGACCAGATCGTCGTCACCACCGGCGCGCAGCACGCGTTCACGCTGCTGACCCAGCTGCTGGTGGAGCCGGGCGACGCCGTGATGGTCGAGCGCCCCACCTACCCGCACGCGCTCGGCGCGCTGCGCCGCCGCGGGGCCCGCCTCGTCCCCGTCGGCGTCAACGAGGGCTGGGACGTCGAGCTCGCCGCCGGCGCCATGCGGCAGGCCGCCGTCCGGATGGCGTACCTGATCCCCGACTTCCAGAACCCGACCGGGTACGTGATGGGGGCGGGCGAGCGGGCCGGGATGGTCGACGCGGCGCGGCGCGCGGACGCGTTCCTCGTCGCCGACGAGACCTTCGCCGAGCTCGCCCACGACCCCGACGCGCCGCGCGAGCCGCCGCTGGCCTCCTTTGACGCGGGCGGCCGGGTCGTCACGATCGGCTCGGCCTCCAAGCTGCTGTGGGGCGGGCTGCGGATCGGGTGGATCCGCGCCACCGCCCCGCTGGCCCGCCGCCTCGTGCTTGCCCGCGAGCCCCTCGACATGGCGAGCCCCGTCCTGGACCAGCTGATCGTCCGGGAGCTGCTGCTGCGGGTGGAGGAGGTCCGCGCCGAGCGCGCCGAGAGCCTGCTGCGCGGCCGCGACGCGCTCGCCGCGGCGCTGCGCGAGCTGCTGCCGGGCTGGGAGTTCCGGCTCCCGGACGGGGGCATGTCGCTGTGGGCGAGGATCGGCGCGCCGATCGCCTCCCGGCTCGCCGAGGCGTCCGAGCGGCTCGGCGTCCGCGTCGTCGCGGGCCCGGTGTTCGGGGCGGACGGCGTGCTGGAGGACTACGTGCGCCTCCCGTACGTGCTGCCGCCGGACACGCTGCGCCTGGCGGTGCGGCGGCTGGCCCTCGCCCAGCGGGAGGCCGAGGCGGCGCCGGCGGCCCGGCCGCTGCCCGCCTACGTCTGACCGGGCCCGGCGCCGCGTCGGGCGGGCGTCAGGGAGCGCGCTGGATGTAGTCGACCAGGTGCTCGCGCTCGCTCTCCAGCTCGTCGATGGCGCTCTTGACGACGTCGCCGATGCTGACGATCCCGACGAGCCGGCCGTCCTCGACGACGGGCACGTGCCGGAACCGGTGCTCGGTCATGGCGCGGCGGAGGTCGTCCACCTGGTCGCCGGGGCCGCAGGTGCGGACCTCGGCGGTCATGATCTGCGAGACGGGGTGGTCGAGCAGCGCCGCGCCGTGCTCGTGCAGGCGCCGCACCACGTCCCGCTCGGACACGATGCCGGCGATCGAGGCGCCGTCGGGCGAGACCACCGCCGCCCCGATGTTGTGCTCCGCCAGGACGGCGAGGAGCTCTCGCACGGTGGCGTCGGGCCGCACCGTGGCCACCGCGTCTCCCTTCCTCCGCAGGATGTCGCGAATCCGCATGCCTCACGCTCCGGTGCCGGTTTCGGACCCGGGGGACGGCGGCCGCCGGGGGCGGGGGCCGCTGGCCGGGCCTTGGTCCTGCCAAAATCGCATGTTCCGGCTCCCAGCGAAACCCCCGGTCCGTGAACCCTGCCGGTCAGGCGACGGCATAAGGGCGGCATAAAAGCCGTAGATCGGGAACCAAGGGATGCATGTCGATGACGGCGGAACGAACCATCGAAACGGATATACCGGCCCGGCTCGACCGGTTGCCGTGGTCACGCTGGCACTGGACGGTCCTGGTCGGCCTCGGCGCGGTCTGGATCCTGGACGGCCTGGAGGTGACCGTCGTCGGCGTCATCGGCCCGCGGCTCACCGACGCCTCCGGAGGGCTCGGGCTCACCGACGGGCAGGTCGGGCTGGCCGCGTCCATCTACGTGATCGGCGCCTGCCTGGGCGCCCTGTTCTTCGGGCATCTGACCGACCGGTTCGGGCGCAAGAAGCTCTTCATCGCCACGCTCGCGCTGTACCTGGCGGCGACGGTCGCGACCGCGTTCTCGTTCAACCCGATGTGGTTCTACGCCTGCCGGTTCCTGACGGGGGCCGGCATCGGCGGCGAGTACGCCGCCATCAACTCGGCGATCGACGAGCTGATCCCGGCGCGGGTGCGGGGCCGGGTGGACGTGGTGGTGAACGGCTCGTTCTGGATCGGGACGTCCATCGCGGCGGCGCTGTCGATCCCGGTGCTGAACGGCGACCTCGTCCCCGAGGACCTCGGCTGGCGGGCCCTGTTCGCGCTCGGCGCCCTCCTCGGCCTCGGCGTGCTGTTCGTCCGCCGGATGGTCCCGGAGAGCCCGCGCTGGCTGTTCATCCACGGGCGGGAGGACGAGGCCGAGCGCGTGGTGGGCGGCATCGAACGGGAGATCACCGAGGAGACCGGCGAGCCGCTGGAGGACCCCCGGCAGAGCATCCGGGTCCGGCAGCGCCGCGTCGTCTCGTTCGGGGAGATCGTCTCGACGGCGGTGCGCCGCTACCCGCGCCGGACGGTTCTCGGCCTCTCCCTCTTCATCGGGCAGGCGTTCCTCTACAACGCCGTCTACTTCACCTACGCGCTCGTGCTCAGCACGTTCTTCGACGTCCCCGACGCCAAGGTCGGCTACTACCTGATCCCGATCGGCATCGGCAACTTCCTGGGCGCGTTCTTCCTCGGCAAGCTGTTCGACACGGTCGGCCGCAGGACGATGGTCACGGCGTCCTACGTGGTCTCCGGCGTGCTGCTGATCGGCACGGGGCTGCTGTTCCGCGCGGATCTGCTCGACGCCTGGACGCTGACGGCCTGCTGGTGCGCGGTGTTCTTCTTCGCCTCCGCCGGCGCGTCGTCGGCCTACCTCACGGTCAGCGAGATCTTCCCGATGGAGACCCGGGCGATGGCGATCGCCGCGTTCTACGCGGTCGGGACGGGCCTCGGCGGCGTGATCGGGCCGGCGCTGTTCGGCCGCCTGGTGGAGACCGAGAAGGTGGCGAACGTCGTGAACGGCTACTACCTCGGCGCGGGGCTGATGATCGCCGCGGGGCTGGTGGAGCTGGCCATCGGCGTCGAGGCCGCGCAGCGCTCCCTGGAGGACGTGGCGGAGCCGCTCTCGGCGGAGAAGGCCGCGACCGCCTGACACCCCCGCCCTGTCCGCGTCGACTCCCGGCTGGTGGCCGACTTCCAGGGTTACCTGCTC
>NZ_JBEZJP010000502.1:0-5327 GCF_040653175.1 Actinomadura sp. NPDC048032 | reverse complement strand
ACCGCCTCGACTACACCAAGGGCATCACGCAGCGTCTCCAGGCCTTCGGAGAGCTGGTCGAGGACGGAAGTGCCCAGTTGCCGGAGTTCCAGCGCGGCTGGGTCTGGCCGAACCAGAACATCGCGAGCCTCCTCGCATCGATCTCACTGGGCTATCCCGTAGGGACGGTAATGATGCTGCGCACGGGCGGAGATGTGCGGTTCAAACAGCGGCCCATCGAGGGAGCGAGCGTTCCGGCGGGGGTCTGGCCGGAACGGCTCATCCTGGACGGGCAGCAACGGCTCACGTCGCTGTTCCAGGCGTTGCAACTCGGCGCACCCGTTCGGACGCAGGACGTTCGCAAGCGCCCGGTGTCCGGATGGTTCTACATCGACATGCGGGGAGCGCTGGACGCCAACACCGACCGGGAGGACACGATCCGCTTCCTCCCCGAGGACCGGATGTTGCGCAACTTCCGGCGTGAGGTCCTGGAGGACTACTCGAGCCCTGAGCGTGAGTACGAGGCCCACCTGTTCCCCCTCGACAAGGTGTTCGCCCACGAAGACTGGTCGATGGGCTTCCAGGAGTACTGGGACTACGAGCGAGAGAAGATCAAGCTTTGGAACGCGTTCCACCGAACGGTGCTCCGCACCTTCGACACCTACCAGCTGCCGGTGATCGAACTCGGTAGGGAGACTCCCCGGCAGGCCGTCTGCCAGGTGTTTGAGAAAGTGAACACCGGCGGCGTCACCCTCACCGTCTTCGAGCTTCTGACGGCAACGTTCGCGGCCGACGAGTTCGACCTGCGCAAGCACTGGCAGGAGTGCCGCAAGTCCTGGGAAGGCCGCGAGTACCGGATACTGCGCGGGGTCTCGAACACCGATTTCCTGCAGGCGGTGACGCTCCTGGCCACCGCGGCCAGGCACGAAGCCGCACTCAAGGCCGACGTCGAAGAGGAACGCCGTCCCAGGATCGGCTGTAAGCGCGCCGACATGCTCGGGCTCACCGTGGATGAGTACCGCCGCTTCGCACCGGAGATCGTCAAGGGCTTCATGCGCGCCGCCCGGTTCCTCCACCAGCAGTATCTGTTCGACACCAAGTTCTTGCCGTACGGCACCCAGGTGATTCCGCTGGCAGCGATCCTGGCCGTCCTGGGCACGGATGCGCAGACCGCCGGCGCCCTGCGGAAACTGGCCCGCTGGTACTGGTGTGGAGTATTCGGCGAACTGTACGGCGGCACGACCGAGACGCGGTTCAGCCGCGACCTTCCCGACGTCGTCGAATGGATCCGCGGCTCAGGCCGGGAACCGCGAACGGTCACCGAGGCGCAGTTCGTCTCCGGCCGCCTGCTGACCCTGCGGACCCGCGGCAGCGCCGCCTACAAGGGCATCTACGCCCTTCTGATGAAGGAAGGTGCACTTGACTGGCGTACCGGCCAGCCGATAACGGTCAGCGACTACTTCGACGAGGCGGTCGACATCCACCACATCTTCCCCAAGGCCTGGTGCGAAGCTGCGAACCTCGACCCGAAGACCTACAACTCGATCATCAACAAGACGCCACTCACCGCCCGGACGAACCGCGTGATCGGCGGCCGCGCCCCGTCGGAATACCTGCCCCGCCTGGCCAACAGCGCGGACGCGGACGCCACCACGATCGACCGGCACCTCTCCTCCCACCTGGCCGACCCGGATCTCCTGCGCAAGGACGACTTCGACACATTCTTCACCCACCGCCAGCGGGCACTCCTCGACAAGATCGCAATGGCCATGGGCAAGATGATCGACGAGACTCCCGCCTCCCCAGAGGCGGTAGACACCTTGGAAGGCGACGACGACACAGACGACCTGTGAGAGGTCGCGACAGAATCAGCGGACGAGGCAGCCCAAGCAGATGTTGGCGGCGACCAGGGTCATGAACGCCTCGTGGATGTCGTCGCGGACCTCCCAGCGGATGCGCAGGCGGCGGAACCAGTGCAGCAGGCCGATGGTGCGCTCGACGACGTAGCGATGGACGTCCAGTCCCGATCCGTGCGGACTGCCGCGGCGGGCGATGATCGCCGCCTGCCGCCTACGTTCAGGATCTTCGGACCGCG
This sequence comes from Actinomadura sp. NPDC048032, assembly GCF_040653175.1. Taxonomy (NCBI): domain Bacteria; kingdom Bacillati; phylum Actinomycetota; class Actinomycetes; order Streptosporangiales; family Thermomonosporaceae; genus Actinomadura; species Actinomadura sp. NPDC048032. The sequence continues at coordinate 3,253 of NZ_JBEZJP010000502.1, read as the reverse complement.
CCCGGTCCGAAGATCGTAAGTGTCACTTACGCCATTACTTGCCCCCGCGTCCGCCGCCCCCGGCAGACGGCTCAAGAACTCTCCACACCACTGGGTAAGGGCCGGAAGGACGACCCAGCGGCCAGGGCGATTGAGTCGAGTGCGTGGAGAACCCGTCCTCACGCTCCTGACGGGCGACCCGGTGCCGCCGAACTGTATGAGCTACCTCCGACGATCGGCCTCAGCCACCTGATCTCACCCCCGCCGCTTGGGCTCCGGCTCACACGACGGCAGGCACCCTCGACAAGCTACTTCGCGCGATCACGGCGCTGACCATGGCAATGCCTGCCGCAGCAAGCATTCGACCTACATCGCCACATGAGATCGGTATGAGGCCTCCTGTCCGCCCAGCAGGAGGCCCGCGCATAGTAGCGATTCAATCTGAATCATACGACACTACCGAGCACTCCTGCGTGGCCGAAATCGGCTGTTGACAGGCATGCTCTCTGGAGGTCCCCTTGGTGGGAGATGCTTTAGTCAGGTTGAATCAAAATGGATCACTGAGGAGCCTCGTCGGTGGACGGAACAGAGCGGACGACACCTTCCGTCAGCCAGCAGCGCCTCGCCGTTGAACTGCGTCGGCTCCGGGACCTGGCAGGGCTGTCCGGGAGAGAGATGGCTCACCGTATCGGGATCAGCCAGTCGAAGGTGTCGCGTATCGAGTCCGGCCTGACCCTGCCCACCGTCCCCGAAGTTACGGCATGGTGGACAGCCGTCAACGCCTCGGCCGAAACTGCGGCCCTACTCGAATCGCTCACCGAAGCGGCGTTCACAGAAGTGCACCGCTGGTCGCGGATACTGCGGGATCGCCCGCATCTGCAAGGGGACATTCAGGAGGTGGAGAGCAGGTCGCACCGCATCATGGTCTTCCAGAACGCAATCGTCCCAGGTCTGCTTCAAACCGCCGAATACTCCCGCCGCGTCTTCGCTTTCTTCTCACCGGACGGCACCGGCGCCGACCTGGCGGCCGCCGTGGCGGGACGACTGGAGCGCCAAATCGCGCTCTTCGACCAGAACCGCCGTTTCGACTTCTTGCTCACTGAGGCGTCGCTGCGCTGGCGACCCGGTCCTGCGCGACTTCTACTGGCTCAATTAGACCGGATCGCCTCTCTGTCGACCCTCGACAATGTGACGATCGGGTTACTCCCCCATACAATGGAAGCAGTCACCTATGTAACTCACGGTTTCGCTCTATTTGACCTTCGCGAAGATTCGCGGGGAGGCGGCGAGGCTATCGCCATGGTCGAAACTGTGCATGCCAATCTTACCGTCAGCGATCCGGAGAGTATCTCGCGGTACCGCCGTAGGTGGCGCCTGTTAAAAGAGGCGGCCCTATACGACGACGATGCTCATCTTCTGCTCGACACGCTCGCCGCCGAGTTGAGAGAGGAGGAATGATGACGGCGCCCGCGGCCGGGCGGGGAGCCCCGTCCGGCCCCCCGCCCGCACGGCATCAGACAGCGCCGGTCCGCGCCAGCACGATCCTCACCACGAGTTGGACATACTGGCCGACGAGCTGCCACAGCCACGTACCATGCCCGTTCCGCACCCGCCGACGGAAGTCGGCGTATTCCTTGCGGCTGAAGACGAGCCCGGGCTGGTACGGGTTCTTGGAATCCCTGATGACGACGGCCCCCGCCACCCTCTCGACGATGACGCAGCCGCCGCCGTCACACCGGAAATCGAACTCCGGCATCTCACTGTTCCCTCGCATCGCACTTTCCCTTCTTGTGGCTTCGCGGTTTTCCGCGCTGCCACCAGACTCCAGGGCCCAGCTCCGCCGTGAGTCCGCAACCGATCCGGTCTCGCTCCGCTCTCACTCCTTTCCCGCTCCGCCTTTTATCCGCCGTCCACACCTGCGCGTTCGCGCTTGATGTGCGTGGGGAGGCAGTTGTGAAGTACCAAGTCCTCGGCCCCGTCGCGGCCCTGTCAGACCAGTACGCGATCCCGCTCCAGCAGAAGGGCCAGGCGCTGCTTGCGGTGCTCGTCATGGAGCTCGGCCGGCCTGTCCCGCGGCAACGGCTGATGGAGGTCATCTGGGACGAGCCCGAACCGGTCGGTCGAGAGACCCGGCTCATCCGGATCGTCAGCGAACTCCGTCAGCAACTCCGCGCTCTCAATCCTGAGGTTTCCGATCCACTGCCCGACGTGGGCGACGCCTACAGGCTTGTGATGCACCAGGAGGAAGCCGACGTACATCGCTTCCGCACGAAAGTCGCGAGAGCGAAGACGCTGGACGGGGACGCAGCGGTGAAAATGATGAGCGAGGCTCTAGCCGAGTGGGCTGAAGGCCACGGCCTTTACGGCCGGCCTCTGGCAGGCGTCCGCGGCACTTGGGCCGACAGCAATCGCGAGAAGTTGCGAGCCGAGCACCGCGACGCCCACCTCTTCCGGTTGGAGCACATCGCACGCAACGGCGGCCACGAACAGGTGGCGGGAGAGTGTCGCATGCTCGACGACGATGCGGAGTCACTGCTCGACGAGTCGTTCGTGGCCATGTGGATGATCACTGCGTACCGCACCGGCGGGTCCGCCGCCCCCCTCGGTGTCTTCCGTCGTGCCGAGGAGCGCTTCAGGCAGGCACTCGACCGTCCTGTCAGTCGCACACTCGCCCAACTGGCCCAGCGCATCGAGGCAGACGACCCCGACCTGGCTGGCCCCCAAGGCGCCGCGCTCGCGCGCCTCCAGCCCTCGCATCCGACGAACGCTAACCGCATCGCCTCCATCACCCCCCGAGCGAAGGAAACGACAACCATGGGTGAGCAGCACGATCGTCCTGTCTTCAACAACGACAATTCGATCATTGGGGCGCAGGCCGGGGAGTTCAAAGAGAAGGTCGTCATCAACCTCGGCGGTGTGGCACAGGTGACCGGCTCCGAGCAGACCAGCCAGCCGGAGAACGACCGGGATGACACCGACGGGCAGGCATCATGAGCGAGCAGAAAGCAACTCACGGAGACGGCCAGGCAGCCTCATTCGCCACCACGGGTGGGACGACCGGTGCGCAGGGCGTCTTCAACGGCGAGGTCACCATCTACATCGCCGATCCGAATGATCCGCCCGAGCGCAGGCTCCAGGTCGCCAAGAACTACCTATCCGCGCTCATGCCGGGCCCAGCACAAGGACTGCTGATGTCCGTGATCGGCCAGAGATACCTTCGGGGACGGGTGAGTCTCCACCACATGTTCCGCAACAGAGAAGGAGCGACCGGATG
>NZ_JBEZJP010000501.1:0-5328 GCF_040653175.1 Actinomadura sp. NPDC048032 | reverse complement strand
GGCGGCCTTGCCGGGTTCGAGGCTGCCCTTCCAGTCCTCGGCGAAGTCCTGCCACGCGGCGTTGGAGGTTTAGGCGCGCACGGCGCCCGCGACGTGCGCGAGCCGGACCATCTCGGTCAGCTCCCGGGTCTTCAGCGCGTCGGCGGCGCCGTGCACGCACAGGCACCCGAAGCCGCCGCCGCCCTCGTACTCCTGGTGCATCCAGGCCGTCCTGTTGGGCGGGGTGCCGTCGGCGAAGACCTTGACGCCGAGGACGCGCAGGATGCGCGGGTCCACGTCCCGGGGGACCCGCGCGCTCGTCAGGCCCTCGGCGATCTCGGCGGCCGAGCCGCCCATGCCGGTGAGCAGCAGGAGGACGCCGACCCGGGCGGCCAGGTCGCCGGCGCGGGCCAGCTCGCCGTAGACGTCCAGGGTGAGCTGGGCGGACGCGCCCGCGAACAGGCTCGCGCCGCCGGGTCCGAGGCCCGGCTCGGTGAAGCTGGTGATGCCCTCGCGGTGCAGGACGGCGACGGCCGCCCGGATGGCGCGCTCGACGTCGTCCCGGGTGAAGGGGGGCAGGTGCCGCTGGACCAGGTCCTGCGCGCCCTCGGCGAGCAGGCCGGTCGGGTTGCCTGCGCCGTCGGTGTGGACGACCCCGCCCTCGGGGACGGGGGTGGACGCGTCGACGCCCGCCAGCTCCAGCGCCCGCGAGTTGACCCAGGCGAGGTGGCCGCTGAAGTCCTGGAGGAAGACGGGGTGGGCCGGGGCGACCGCGTCGAGGTCGGCCCGTCGGGCGTCCGGGCGCCGTCGGCGCACTCGGCGAGGTGGCCGGTGTCCCAGCCGTTGCCGCGGATCCACTCGCCCTCGGGGATCCGGGACGCCGCGTCCTTGACCGCCGCCTGGACGTCGGCGATCGACCGGACGGCGGGGAACCCCGCGTCCAGGACCAGGGGCGGGCGGGTGGAGCCGAACGCGCAGGCGTGCAGGTGCGAGTCGGGCCTCCGGGCGGAGACCGGCGGGCGGCGCCGATCAGCCCTCGAAGGCCGCCTCCAGGACGTCCAGCCCCTCGACCAGCAGTTCCTCCGGGATGACGAGCGGCGGCAGGAAGCGCAGCACGTTCCCGTACGTCCCGGTCGTCAGCACGAGCAGGCCGTTCTCATGGCAGGCGCGCGCGATCCGCGCGGTCAGCTCGGGGTCGGGCTCCTTCGTCCCCTCCCGCACCAGCTCGATGGCGATCATCGCGCCGCGCCCGCGCACGTCCCCGATCGCCGGATGCCGCCCGGCGAGGGCGCGCAGCCGGGGCAGCATGACCTCCCCGATCCGGCGGGCCCGCTCGGTGAGCTTGCCGTCCTCGATCTCCTCCAGCACAGCGAGCGCCGCCTCGCAGGCGAGCGGGTTGCCGCCGTAGGTGCCGCCGAGCCCGCCGCCGTGCACCTTGTCCATGATGTCGGCGCGCCCGGTGACGGCCGCCAGGGGCAGCCCGCCCGCGATGCCCTTCGCCGTCGCGACCAGGTCGGGGACGATCCCCTCGTGCTCGCAGGCGAACAGGTCGCCGGTCCGCGCGAAGCCCGTCTGCACCTCGTCGGCGACGAACAGGATCCCGTTGGCGCGGCAGAACTCGGCGAGCGCCGGGAGGAACCCGGGCGCGGGCTCGATGAACCCGCCCTCGCCCTGGATCGGCTCGATCAGCAGCGCCGCGACGTTCGTCGCGCCGATCTGCTTGGTGATCTGGTCGATCGCCTGCGCCGCCGCCTCCGGCCCGCAGTTGTCGGGGCCGGTCGGCCACCGGTACGGGTAGGCGAGCGGCATCCGGTACACCTCGGGCGCGTACGGGCCGAACCCCTGCTTGTAGGGCATGTTCTTCGCGGTCAGCGTCATCGTCAGCAGCGTCCGGCCGTGGTAGCCGTGGTCGAACGCCACGACCGCCTGCCGCCCCGTCGCGTACCGGGCGATCTTGACGGCGTTCTCCACCGCCTCGGCGCCGCTGTTGACCAGCAGGGAGCGCTTCTCGTGGTCGCCGGGCGTGATCCGGTTGAGGTTCTCGCACACCGCGACGTAGGACTCGTACGGCGCGACCATGAAGCAGGTGTGGGTGAACCGGTCGGCCTGCGCCTTCACCCGCGCCGCGACCCGCGGGTTGGCGTTGCCGACGTTCGTGACCGCGATCCCGGAGCCGAAGTCGATCAGCGAGTTGCCGTCGGCGTCGACGATCACGCCGCCGTCGGCGTCCGTCACGTACACCGGCAGGACGCTGCCGACGCCGGGCGGCACCGCCGCGAGGCGCCGCTCGTGCAGCGCGCGGGAGCGCGGCCCGGGGATCTCGGTCACGACGCGGCGCTCCTGCGGCAGGCGTGGGCCGCTCGCGCCGGGGAAGGGGTCCTGGCTGGTCATGGCCTGAACATAAGCCGGGCGCCGCCTACGATGAACCGTACGGGACGGCGAAATCCGTCCGGCGAGGTAGACACTTTGCACAGGGATTGACATGCCGCCCACGCTGGCCGCCGTGGCCGCCCTTCCCCAGCTCGGGCTGCGGTCGCTGACCGGACCGCTCCCCGCGACCCCGGTCGTGTGGGTCGCCGTCAGCGAACTGGAGGACCCGACCCCGTTCCTGGAGGGCGGCGAGCTGGTGCTGACCACCGGTATGCGGCTCACCGCCGCGAACGCCGAGGGCTACGTCTCCCGGCTGGTCGCGCGGGGCGTCGCCGGGCTCGGCTTCGCGGTCGGCGTCATCCACGAGACCGTCCCCGCCGGGCTGCTCGCCGCGGCCCGCGACCAGGGCCTCGTGCTGCTGGAGGTCCCGCGCCCGACCCCGTTCATCGCGATCGGCAAGGCGGTCTCCCGGGTCCTCGCCGCCGAGTGGTACGAGGACGTGACCCGCGCGTTCCAGGCCCAGCGCGAGCTGACCCGCGCCGCGCTCACCGGCCCCGGCGCGCTGGTCGCCCGGCTGGCCCGGCTGCTCGGCGGGTGGGCGCTGCTGCTGGACGCGTCCGGCGACGTGCGGCACGCCGAGCCCGCCCGCGCCCGCGACCGCGCCGGCGACCTCGCGCCCGAGCTGGCCCGGCTGCGGCGCCGCCCCGACGGGGGCGGCCCGGCCGCGAGCATCGCGCTGGCCGTCCCCGACGACCACATCGTCGTGCAGCGCATCGGGCTGGGCGAGCGGCCGCGGGGGTTCCTCGCGGTGGGCGCCGACGCGCCGCTCCCGCCCACCGCGCACACGATCGTGGGCGCCGCCGTGGCCCTGCTGACGCTCCAGTCGGAGACGCCGCGCACCGGGCGCGACCTGCGGGCATCGCTGGCGGCGCTGCTGCTCGGCCGCCCCGGCGAGGGCCCGGCGATCCCGCGCGGGCCCGTCCGGGTACTGGCCTGTGCGGGCGGCGCCGCCGTCCTGGACGCGCTGGAGTCCGACGCGGCCGGGGCGCGGTGCCCGGCGCTGCCGCTCGGCGGGCACATCGCCGTGATCGTGCCGGACGGGGAGCTCGGGACGGTCGAGCGGATCCTGGCGGGCAGCGGTCCGGTCGGCGTCAGCGACCCCGCCTCCGGGGACCTGCGCCCCGCGCTGCGGCAGGCCGAGGAGGCCCTCGCGGCGGCCGGGCGCTCGGACCGGGACGTCCTGCACTACTCCCGGCTCCCCGGGCAGGGCGTGCTCGGCCTGATGGACCCCGGCCCCGCGCACGCCTTCGCCGACGCGCTCCTCGCCCCCCTCCGCGCGGAAGGCCTGGTGGAGACCGTGCGGGCCTACGTCGCGGCCAACGGGCACGGGGAGGCGGCGGCGCGGGCGCTCGGCGTCCACCGGCACACGCTGCGGTCGCGGATGCGCAAGGCGGCCGAACTCCTCGGGCGCGACCCCGACGATCCGGCCGTCCGCGCCGAACTGTGGATCGCGCTCGCCATCACGTCCAACGGCGAGGAGCGGATTGGACATCGCGGCGACTCCCAATCGGGCGCGCCGCGGATACCGTGAAACGCATGAACGTGACCCCATTCTGGCTGGCCGGCCGGCCTGAGACCGGTGACGGTGAGCTGACCGTTACGCATCCCTACGACGGCCGCGTGGTCGGGACGGCGGCGGTGCCGACGCCCGCGCAGGTGGAGGAGGCCGTCGCCGCCGCCGACGCCGTCCGCCGGGAGGCGGCGGCGCTGCCGCTGCACGTGCGGGCCGAGGCCCTCGCGCACGTGTCCGCGCGGCTCGCCGAGCGCGCCGAGGAGGTCGCCCGGCTGATCACGGGCGAGAACGGCAAGCCGCTGCTGTGGGCGCGCGGCGAGGTGACGCGCGCCGTCTCCACGTTCCGGTTCGCCGCCGAGGAGGCCCGCCGCATCGCCGCCACGACGCAGCGGCTCGACACCGACCCGGCCGCCGAGGGCCGGATGGCCTACATCACCCGCGTGCCGAAGGGCCCGGTGCTCGGCATCTCGCCGTTCAACTTCCCGCTGAACCTCGCCGCCCACAAGATCGCCCCGGCGATCGCGGCGGGCGCGCCGATCGTCCTCAAGCCCGCCCCCGCCACGCCGCTGTCGGCGCTGCTGCTCGGCGAGCTGCTGGCCGAGACCGACCTGCCCGCCGGGATGTTCTCGGTCCTGCCGGTGCCGAACGACCGGGCCTCCGCCCTGGTCGACGACCCGCGGCTGCCGATCGTGTCGTTCACCGGCTCCGTGCCGGTCGGCTGGGCGATCAACGACCGGGCGCCGCGCAAGCACGTCACCCTCGAACTCGGCGGCAACGGCGCCGCGGTCGTCCTGCCCGACGCCGACCTCGACTGGGCCGCCCAGCGCATCGGCCTGTTCGCCAACTACCAGGCGGGGCAGAGCTGCATCGCCGTCCAGCGCGTCTACGTCGACCGGTCCGTCCTCGACGAGTTCCTGCCGAAGCTGGTCGACACGGTCTCCTCCCTCGTCACCGGCGACCCGTGGGACGACAAGACCCAGGTCGGCCCGCTCGTCGACCAGGCGGCCGCCGAGCGCGTCGAGGCGTGGGTGGACGAGGCCGTCGCGGCGGGCGCGCGCGTGCTCACCGGCGGCACCCGCGAGGGCGCCGCGTACGCGCCGACCGTCCTCGCCGACGTCCCGCCCGACTCCAAGATCGCCCGCGAGGAGGTCTTCGGCCCGGTCATGTTCGTCCAGCCGGTGGACGGCGCCGACGAGGCGTTCGCCCTCGTCAACGACTCCACGTTCGGCCTCCAGGCGGGCGTGTTCACCCGGAGCCTGGACGTGGCGTTCCGCGCCCACCGCGAGCTGGACGTGGGCGGCGTCGTGATCGGCGACGTCCCGTCCTACCGCGCCGACTAGGACGGAGTGCTCCTCGCCGGCTGCGAAGGCGTGGCGCTCGCCCCACTGCCGCAGCGTGACGATCAC
>NZ_JBEZJP010000500.1:0-5340 GCF_040653175.1 Actinomadura sp. NPDC048032 | reverse complement strand
TCGCGGTCCTCCCAGCATTCGAAGATGTTGGGGCAGCCGGCCTCCTGGCACACCGTGTGCAGGCCCTCGGACTTCACCAGGCCGGTGAGCTCGCGGTACTGCGGGCCCAGATGCGCGCGCACCCGCAGCCACTCCGGTTTGCGTTCGATCGGGACCTCGGCGTTGCGCGCCTCGATGCGCAGCAGCTTGCGCCCGGTCATGGTGCCTCCTCCTGGAGGGGGACGACGTCTCGGATGACGCGCGTACGCGCCACGACCTTGCCGCCGCGCAGGACGATCCGGTCCTCGCTCGCGGCGGCCACCGCCTCGTCCAGGTCCGCGGCCCGGATGGCCACGAGGTCGGCGGGGCTGCCGGGGGCGACGGCGACGGGCGGAAGGCCGAGGACGGCACGGGCCCGCGCGGTGACCGCGTCCCACGCGTCGGCGACGGGCAGATGCGCGGCGGCGACCAGGAGCGACGCGGTCTCGAACGGGTCGATGCGGCCGAGCGGGTTGAACGGGTCGCGCCAGTTGTCCCCGCCGCCCGCGACGAGGACCCCGGTCTCGCGCAGGGCCGCTACGGCGGTCAGCCCGCGCGGCGTGTGTGTGGGCCGGCCGCGGCCCTGCAGGTAGAGGTTGGTCTGCGGGAGCGTCACGACCGCGACGCCGGCATCGGCCAGCGCCCGGCAGACCTCACGGCAGGTCTCGGGGTCCTGCTGGCCGAGGCTGACGCAGTGCGAGGCCGTGGCGCGGCCGGAGAGCCCCCGGCCGGCGACCTCCTCGGCGAACAGCCGCAGCAGGAACATCTCCGGGTCGGTGGTCTCGTCGAGGTGCAGATCGACTGGGAGCCCTGCCTCGTCGGCCGCCGCGACCAGGATGCGCACGGCCGCTCGGGGGTTCAGGTCAAGTGCCGGGGCGCCGCCGACCACGTCGGCGCCCGCTTCGACGGCCTCCGCGAGCAGGCGCCGGTTGTGCCGTCCGAGCGCTCCGGAGACGGGGGCACCGGTCAGCGCGACCACTTGGAGGTCGATCAGTCCGGAGGCGCGTGCGCGCAGGTCCGTCAAGGCGCGCAGGGACCGGGTCCCGATGCCCTCGGTGACGTCGGCGTGCGTGCGCACGGCGGTGTAGCCGTGCGCCAGCGCGGTGCGCAGCGCCTCGGTGGCCCGGGTGCGCACGTCGGCCCCGTCCATCGTCGCGTAGGCGGCCCGGACGGCGTTGACCGCCCCGGTGAGGTCGCCGCTCGGGTTGGGTGCGCGGTGGGCCAGCAGCGCCTTGTCCAGATGCGCGTGCGGCTCCGCCGCGGCCGGCAGCAGCTGGTATCCGGCCAGGTCGAGACGGTCGGCGCCGGCGGCACGCGGGTCGGCGGCCGCCGCGGCTCCGAGCGCGGCGACGCGTCCGCCGGCGATCAGCACGTCGGCGGTGCCGCCGTCGCGGAGCGTGGCCCGCTCCAGGAGCAAGTGGTCGATCATTCCTGGCCTTACTGGCAAGATGTATGACATGTTCACAGTAACTGGACTGACCTGTGGAGGCAAGTAATGCGAGGTCTCAGCGGAACAAGGGTCCTGGTCACCGGGGCCGGCGGCGCCATCGGCCGGGCCGTGGTGCGCCGGTTGGCGGAGGAGGGGGCCGCCGTCGCGGGCCTGGACCTCAAGGCGCCGGACGTGGACGGACTGGCGTGCTCGATCGCCGCCGACGTCACGGCCGAGGCGGACATGGCGCGGGCGGCCGCCGCAGCGGCGGACGGGCTCGGCGGGGTGGACGGCCTGGTCGCGATGGCGGGGATCCAGGTGTCGGCGCCGACGCACGAACTGGACGTCGCCGCGTTCCGCGGCGTGCTGGAGGTGGGCGCGGTCGGCACCTTCCTCGCGGTGAGGTCGGTCCTGCCCGGGATGCTGGCGCAGGGCGCCGGGCGCATCGTGACCTTCGGCTCCACCGCGTCGGTCTGCGCGGCGCCGCGGCTCGCGGCCTACGCGGCCGCCAAGGGGGCGGTGCTCCAGTTCACCCGCTCGGTCGCGGTCGAGTACGCCGACCGCGGCATCCGGGCCAACTGCGTGTGCCCGGGCGGAGTGCGGACGCCCATGCTCACGGCGATCGACGCCGCGCGGACCGGCCCCGACCACTTCAAGGAGGGGCATCCGATCGGCCGCTACGCGGATCCGGCGGAGATCGCGGCGGTGGTGTCGTTCCTGCTCTCGGACGAGTCGTCGTTCATGCTCGGCGCGGCGGTCATGGCGGACGGCGGCTATTCGGCCACCTGAGCCGGGTGACAACGTGACATATCAGTCATAACATGTATGACCAGTTGCCCGACGGAAAGGACGCCATGACGCAAGCGACCAGAGAGGGGGGCCTCCACCTCCTCGAACAGATGATCCTCATCCGCAGATTCGAGGAGAAGGCGGCGCGGCAGCGGGCCGGGGGCCTCATCCCCGGCTTCCTGCACCCCTACATCGGCCAGGAGGCGGTGGCGGTCGGCGTGTGCGCGGCCCTCGCCCCGCAGGACGTGCTGACCTCCACCCACCGCGGGCACGGCCACATGCTCGCCCGCGGCGCCGACCCGGCCCGGATGTACGCCGAGCTGTTCGGACGCACCGCGGGCTACAACCGCGGCAAGGGCGGCTCGCTGCACATGATCGACGTGGAGCTGGGCTTCCTCGGCGCCAACGGCATCGTGGCCGGCGGCATCCCGCTGGCCACCGGCGCGGCGCTGCAGCTCAAGCGGCGCGGCTCGGACGGTCTCGCTGTCACCTTCTTCGGGGACGGCGCGTCCAACGAGGGAGCCTTCCACGAGTCGCTGAACCTGGCGGCGCTGTGGCGGCTGCCGGTGCTGTTCGTCTGCGAGAACAACCTCTACGGCGAGTTCACCCGGCAGGACCGCCACCAGGTGATCAGCGACGTGGCCGACCGCGCCGCCTCCTACGGGATGGCCGGGGTCGTGGTGGACGGCAACGACGTGGACGCCGTCCGCGCCGCCACCGCCGAGGCCGTCGCCCGGGCCCGCGCCGGCGAGGGGCCGACCTTGATCGAGGCCAAGACGTACCGGCACCGCGGCCACTTCGAGGGCGACATGGCCCGCTACCGGCCCAGGGACGAGGTCGCGCACTGGATGGCGCGCGACCCGATCGAACTGCTGGCGGCCGCGCTCGTCGCCGACCTGGGCGCGACCGAGGAGGACGTGGCCGGGGTGCGCGAGGCCGTCGAGACGCGGCTGGACGAGGCCATCGCCTGGGCGGCCGAGCAGGAGCATCCCCGGCCCGAGGACGCCCTGGACCATGTGTACGTCGACTCGCTCGGAGGGGCGGCGCTGCGATGACCAAGTTCACTTATGCGGACGCGATCCGGCAGGCCATCGCCGAGGAGATGGAGCGCGACCCGGCCGTCTTCCTCATCGGCGAGGACGTCGGCGAGCCGGGCGGCGTCTTCGGCGTCACCAAGGGCCTGTGGGACCGGTTCGGCCCCGATCGACTGTGGGACACCCCGATCTCGGAGGAGGCCATTGTCGGCGCCGCGGTCGGCGCCGCGCTCGTCGGCGCCCGCCCGATCGCCGAGATCATGTTCGGCGACTTCGTGACGCTGGCGATGGACATGATCGTCAACCAGGCGGCCAAGACCCACTACATGACCGGCGGCCGGCTGTCCGCGCCGATGGTCGTACGGATGGTCACCGGCACGTCCGGATCGACCGCCGCCCAGCACTCCCAGTCGCTGGAGTCGTGGTTCGTCAACGTGCCGGGCCTCAAGGTCGTGGCCCCCTCCACGCCGCACGACGCCAAGGGCCTGCTCAGGCAGGCGATCCGGGACCCCGATCCGGTGATCTTCTTCGAGCACAAGCAGCAGTACGGCGGCCGCGGCGGTCCGCCCGGCGACGTCGTGGAGGTCGAGCCGATCCCGTTCGGCACCGGCCGGTTGCACCGCGAGGGCACCGACGTGACGATCGTGTCCTACCTCAAGACGCGCGAGCACGCCTCGGCCGCCGCCGAGACCCTGGCGGAAGAGGGGATCTCGTGCGAGGTGTTCGACCCGCGCACGCTCGTCCCGTTCGACCGCGCGGGCCTGCGCGCCTCGATCGCCAAGACCGGACGCCTGCTGATCGCGCACGAGGCGCCGACCCGCGGTGGCTTCGGCGCCGAGATCGCGGCCTGGGCAGCGGAGGAGTGCCACGAGCTGCTGCGCGCCCCGGTCGCGCGGGTGGGCGCGCTCAACACGCCCGTCCCGTACGCCCCGGTACTGGAGAACCACACGCTGCCCGGCGCGGACCGGATCGCCGCGACCGTCCGCCGGCTGCTGGACAAGGAGGGAGACCGCTGATGGCCGAGACCTACCCGATGCCCAAGTGGGGGCTGTCGATGGAAGAGGGCGTCATCTCCGAATGGCAGGTCGAGCCCGGCCAACCGGTGGCCGAGGGGCAGGTGCTGGCCACGGTCGAGACCGACAAGATCGAGGTCGAGCTGGAGGCTCCGGTGGACGGTGTGTTCGCCAAGGCCCTGGCCGCCGAGGGGGAGGAGGTCGCGGTCGGCGCGCCGGTGATGGTGATCGCCGGCGACCAGGCCGACTACGAGGCCTTCGCCGCGGGTTCGTGACACGACCGCGGAAGGCGGCGATCGTGGCCGGCCTCCAGGCCGGTACGTGGGTGAGCGCCACCCACCAGATCCGGGAGCAGCTCCTGCGCGGCATCCGGCAGGGCGAGCTGGCGCCGGGTTCGGCGCTGCCGTCCGAGCGGGAGCTGTGCGAGGTGTTCGGGGTGAGCCGCGTCAGCGTCCGCGAGGCCATCGCGGGCCTGGAGGCGATGGGACTGGTCAGCGTCCGGCACGGGCGCGGGACGTTCGTGCGCGAGGGCACCGCCGCCCGCTACGAGGACTCGTTCGGCCGCTACCTGCAGCTTCACCGCGCCCAGCTGGTGGAGCTGCTGGCCGTGCGGGGCGCGCTCGACCGGCTCGCCGCGCAGGAGGCCGCCGTGAACGGCCGGCCCGAGCACGTGGAGCGGATAGTCCGGGCGCACCGGGCCTTCCTGGACGCGGCCGCCGCGCCGCGCCCGGAGTTCGACCGGATCGCCGAGCTGGACGTGGCGTTCCACGTGGCGGTGGCGTCGCCCGGGGCGGGCGGACTGCTCCCCGTGCTGCTGACCGACCTGCACGGGCTGCTCACCGAGTCGCGGCTGATCACGCTGGCCCGGCCCGGGCAGCCGGCCCGGTCCGCGGCCGAGCACCAGGCGATCGTCGACGCCGTCGTCGCGGGCGACGCCGCGGAGGCGGGACGGCGCGCGGACGAGCACGTCGCGCGCGTCCGCCGGTGGATCTCGGGCTTTCGCGCCCCGGCATCCGGCTGACATGCGAAGGAGGAGGGGCACCCGGCCGGGCGCCCC
>NZ_JBEZJP010000499.1:0-5343 GCF_040653175.1 Actinomadura sp. NPDC048032 | reverse complement strand
GGGGCTGCCGCGGCGATGAGCGCCGCTTCCAGGATTCTGGTCGCGCGAGGCAAGAACGAGCCCCAGGAGATGGAGAACCCCGACGTCGCCTGGGGACAGCGCGCCCGTGACGGAGTGTGGGTGCCGACCCGGGACGGGCAGCGGATCCACCTCGGGATCGACGTCGCCGCGGCCGACACCGTCGCCCAGGTGCTGCGCCCGAGCCTGCGGGTCTTCGTCGGAGTGGACGTCGACACCGACATCGTCGCGCAGACGACGGCCGGCGGCGTGCGCCTGCTCACGGTGATCCACGGCCCCGACGCGCCCACGGAGTTCCGGTTCGCGATCTCCCTCGCCGACGGGCTCGCGCTGGAGTCGATGCCGTCCGGCGGCTACGACGTCGTGCACCTGCGGTACGGCGCCACGGTGGGGCGGCTCTACAACCCGTGGGCGAGCGACTTGATGTTCCGCCAGGTGAAGGCGGACTACGCCCTGGACGGCTCGGCCGTCACGATGCGCATCCAGCACACCGACGCCTACTACCCCGTCGTCGCCGACCCCCACTACGAGCGCTGACGCCCCGGCCGCGGCGGCGGGACCGGGTTCAGGAGGGCGGCCGCCTCACCGCCACGGGGTCCTCGAAGTCGAGCTCCCGCCCGATCTCGCGGAGCGTCTCGGCGCCGATCCGGCCCTTGCGGTAGAGCGCCTGGAGCCTGGCGCGCTGCGCCGTGACCAGCTCGGTGCGGACGCGGCTGCTGTCCGGCGGGCGTGGCCCCTCGGCGCCCTCCCGGTCCAGGAAGTACCGGACGCGTTCGAGTCGCAGTTCGAGCATCTGCCGGAAGGCCTCGGCCGTCTGGTCGTCGACCTCGTCCTCCTCGGCGAGCTCGTCCAGCCGGGCCAGGGCCGCCTGGAGCCCCGCCTTGCGGGCGAGCATCGACTCCGTGCGCCGCCGTTCCGGCTCGATCAGCCCGAGCCGGCGCAGCAGGAGCGGCAGGAGCGGCGCCTGCCCGACCAGCGTGACCAGCACGACGAGCGCGGCGAGCAGGACCAGCAGCCCGCGCTCGCCGCCGAGGCCGATGGGCAGCGACAGCGCGATGGCCAGTGAGATCGCTCCGCGCATGCCGCCGAGGCCGATGACGAGCCGCTCCCGCAGGCCGAGGTCGGCCTGGCTGCGCCGGCCGCCGGGCACCAGCCGGGCGAGCGGCCCGTTGCCGAGCTGCCAGAGCAGCCGGACGCCGATGGCCACGGCCGACACCGCGAGCGCGACCGCCACCACCGTCCCCCAGGTCCGGCCGCCCGGGGCGCGCACGATCTCCCGGATCTCCAGGCCGAGCAGGACGAACAGCGCCGACTCCAGCAGGAAGGTGAGGATCCGCCAGAAGGTGGTGCCGGCCAGGCGCGAGGCGGGCTGCAGGAAACCCTCCCCGTGCGTGCCGATGGAGAACCCCGCGACGACCGTCGCGAGCACCCCGGACGCGCCGAACCGGTCCGCGGGGATGAAGGCGACGTAGGGCGTGACGAGGGAGACGATGATCTGGCTGACGGGATCGCTGATCCACCGCCGGATCCGGCGGACGACGACGCCGACGACCAGCCCGTAGGCCACGCCGCCGAGCACGATCTGGGCCACCCGGGCCGCACCGTGCGCCACGGTGAAGTCGGTGCCGAGCGCCTCGACCGCCAGCCCGAAGATCGTCAGCGCGGCGCCGTCGTTGATCAGGCTCTCGCCCTCCAGGATGGTGACCATCCGCGGCGGCGCGCCCAGCCGCTGCATCACCGCCGTCGCCGCCACCGGGTCGGTGGGCGACACCGCGGCGCCGAACGCCAGCGCGGCGGTCCAGCCGACGTCCGGCAGCAGGACGTGCAGCGTCGCGGCCACCGCGACCGTCGTGACGGTGGTCAGGCCGAAGGCCAGCGCGAAGATGGGCACGGCATCGGCGCGGGCCTCGCGCGGGGCGGTGAAGAACGCCGCGTGGTAGAGCAGCGGCGGCAGGAACCCGAGCAGCACTACCTCGGGCGGGACGACGACCGCGGGCAGCGCCGGCACGAACCCGGCCGCCAGGCCGAGCAGGACGAGCACGATGGCGTCCGGCACGCGCAGCCGCCCGGCCAGCCCGCGGGCCAGCAGGACCACGACGGCGACGGCCAGGAAGACGACGAAGAGCCGGTCCTCCTCCACGGCGATGGTCCTTGCCGGAAAGCGGCGGGGTAGTCGCGGGGGCGAGCCACGGGATGGAACGTTCCGTTCGGATGCCGGCGCCGTGGGCGCCAGCGTGTCCTGGCGGGGTGGGCGCCGACGTGCGCGGTTCCCGTCATAGGGTGGGGTCCACGGGCCGCGTCCCGGCCCCGGCGACGACGCCGGGCGCCCGACCGCCCGGGTCCCCCGAGACTGGAGTCATCGTGATCTTCACTCATGACACCGAGCACGCGCTCGCCGTCGTCGTCGACCTGATCAACACGAGCGCGGCGGCGTCCGGTGCGGAGGAGCTCGGCGGGCTGCCCGGGCTGCGGGAGTTCGTGGACCGCAACGCCTTCAGCGACGTGGGCGAGCTCACCGCCGCCGACCTGGCCCGCGTGCTGGACCTGCGCGGCCGCTTCCACGCGGTGTTCCGCTCCGGGGACGTCCCCTCCGCCGTCCGGCGGATCAACGAGATCGTCGGCGAGGTCCGCACCACGCCGCACCTGACCGACCACGACGGCTACCACTGGCACGTGCACTTCTTCGCGCCGGGCGCGCCTCTCGGCGAGCACCTGGCCGCCGACTGCGGCATGGCGCTCGCCTACGTGGTCGCCGCGGGCGAACTGGACCGGCTGCGCACCTGCGAGGCCCCGGACTGCTCGCGCGTCCTGGTGGACCTGTCCCGCAACCGCTGCCGCCGCTACTGCGACAGCCGCACCTGCGGCAACCGCATGCACGTCGCCGCCTACCGCGCCCGCCAGCGCGCGGTCTGATCGCAGCATCGCTCCGGCTCGCCTAGAGGCTCGCTGCGCGATCGGTTTCTCGCGGGCTCGAAACTGCCTTCGGACGCGATCGCAGCCGTCCAGGCGCGGCCACGGTGGCGGCTCCGGGCGTGGCTGCGGGGTGGCCTGGGGTCTCGCCGACGGCGTCCTTGTTGGACGCTGTGACCAGTACCGGGCGGCCGGGGGCGGGCGAACCAGAAGGGAATTCGGTTCAAACGGTGCCCTCCCTCGTCATGGACGTGGCCTGGTCGGTAACCTCATAAATCACGCTCGCGGCGGGTTTGGGCCCGCGGCGGGCCCGCGTCGGACCTATTTCAGCCATGGAGGATCCGCTGTCCAGGCGAGCACTCATCACCGGCATCACCGGACAGGACGGCTCGTATCTGGCCGAGCATCTGCTTGAGCTGGGATACGAGGTCTGGGGCCTGGTGCGGGGGCAGGCGAACCCCCATGTGTCGCGGCTCCGCAAGCACATCGGCGACGTGCAGATCACCACCGGGGACCTGCTGGACCAGGGCAGCCTGATCTCGGCGGTGGAGCGGGTGCGGCCCGACGAGGTCTACAACCTGGGCGCGATCTCCTACGTGCCGATGTCGTGGCAGCAGGCGGAGCTGACCGCCGAGGTCACCGGGATGGGCGTGCTGCGCATGCTGGAGGCCATCCGGGTGGTGTCGGGGATCAGCCCGTCCCGTACGCCGGGCGACGGGCAGATCCGCTTCTACCAGGCGTCGTCCTCGGAGATGTTCGGGATGGTGCGCGAGACGCCGCAGAACGAGAAGACCCCGTTCCACCCGCGCAGCCCCTACGGGGTGGCGAAGAGCTACGGCCACTACATCACGCAGAACTACCGCGAGTCCTACGGCATGTTCGCGGTGAGCGGGATCCTGTTCAACCACGAGTCGCCGCGCCGGGGCGCGGAGTTCGTCACGCGGAAGGTGTCGCTGGGCGCCGCCCGCATCAAGCTGGGCCTGGCGACCGAGCTGCGTCTCGGCAACCTGGAGGCCCGCCGCGACTGGGGCTACGCGGGCGACTACGCCCGGGCGATGCGGATGATGCTGGCGCAGGACTCCCCGGAGGACTACGTCATCGGGACGGGCCAGACCCAGTCGGTGCGCGAGCTGGTGGAGTTCGCCTTCCGCACCGCGGGCCTGGACTGGCAGGACCACGTCGTCCTGGACGCCAAGTACACGCGCCCTGCCGAGGTCGACCTGCTGTGCGCCGACCCGAAGAAGGCCCGCGAGCAGCTCGGCTGGGAGCCCGAGGTGACCTTCGAGGGGCTGGTGACCATGATGGTCGAGTCGGACCTGCGGCTGCTGTCGCGGTCCGCGCGCCCCGAGGACGAGCCGTTCAGCCCCGACCATTGGTAATCCGGTTACCACGGCCGTGGCACGATTCAGGTATGGCCACCTGTGAGCACGTGCAGTCCCTTCCGATCGAGGATCCGTCCCCGAACACACCCCAGGGATGCGAGGACTGCCTCAGAGAGGGAACACGCTGGGTCCACCTGCGGCTCTGCCTGAGCTGCGGGCATGTCGGATGCTGCGATTCCTCGCCCATGCGGCATGCCAGCGGGCACTTCCACAAGGAGGGGCACCCGATCGTCCGCTCGTTCGAGCCGGGCGAGGACTGGCGCTGGTGCTTCGTCGACGAACTGATCGTCTGATGCCGGACGTCCGGCTGGGCACCGGGCCGGGACGCTGGATCCTGCTGGCGACGGTGCTCGGATCGAGCGTGGCGTTCCTCGACTCCACCGTCGTGAACGTGGCGCTGCCCAGGCTGGCCCGCGACCTGAACGCCGACATGGCCGGGCTCCAGTGGACGGTGAACGCCTACACGCTCACGCTCGCGGGCTTCATCCTGCTGGGCGGCTCCCTCGGGGACCGGTTCGGACGCCGCCGGATCTTCCTCATCGGCACGGTGTGGTTCGCGGTCGCCTCGGTACTGTGCGGCGTGGCGCCGAACGTCGAGACGCTGGTCATGGCGCGGGCGCTGCAGGGCGTGGGCGGAGCGCTGCTCACCCCGGGCTCGCTGGCGATCATCCAGGCGTCGTTCACGGCCGACGACCGCCCCCGCGCGGTCGGCGCCTGGTCGGGCCTCGGCGGCGTCGCCGGCGCGATCGTGCCGTTCCTGGGCGGCTGGCTCGTGGAGGCGGCCGGATGGCGGTGGGTGTTCCTGCTGAACGTTCCGCTCGCCGCCGTCGTGGTGCTGGTCGCGGTCCGGCACGTCCCCGAGAGCGTCGACCCGCAGGCCCACGGGCGCTTCGACGTGCTCGGCGCGGCCCTGGCGGCGCTGGCCCTGGCGGGGACGACGTACGCGCTGACGGAGGCCGCCAAGCGCGGCGGGACGGAGACGCGGGCGCTGGCGGGCAGGAACATCGCGCTCGTCTTCGAGAAGCCCTCCACC
>NZ_JBEZJP010000498.1:0-5370 GCF_040653175.1 Actinomadura sp. NPDC048032 | reverse complement strand
GCCGACGTCGTCACGGGGCGGTTCCGGCTCCACCTGGCCGTCGGCGACTACCTCGCCGAGCTCGCGGACACGGCGCCGCTCCTGCTCGTCCTGGACGACCTGCACTGGGCCGACGAGGAGACCCTCGCCCTGCTGATCCGGCTCGCCGGGGGGCTGCGGGACCGCCGCGTCCTGCTGCTGGCCACGTTCCGCCAGACCGAGGTGCCGGACGGCCTCGCCGCCGCGCTGGCCGCGCTCGCCCGGCACGAGCCCGCGCGGATCGAGCTGGCCGGGCTGTCGCCGGCGGAGGTCGCGGCCCTCGTCCGCGACACCTGCGCCACCGGCCTGGACGACGCGGAGCTGTCCGCGATCGCCGAGCGCACGGGCGGCAACCCGTTCTTCACCCGGGAGACGGCCCGCCTCCTGGACGCCGAGGGGCTGCCCGCCGCCACCCGCCGGGTCCCCGCCGGCGTCGGCGACGTGCTGCGCCGCCGTGTCGCGCGGCTGCCGGGACCGGTCCAGACCGTGCTGCGCGACGCCGCCGTCATCGGCCGGGACGCCGACCTGCGCGTCCTGACCGACCTGGCGGGGGACGAGGAGACGGTGATCGAGGCCGTGGAGGCCGGGCTGGCCGCGGGCCTGGTCACCGAGCCCGCGCCCGGCCGGATCCGGTTCGCGCACGCCCTCGTCCGCGACACCCTCTACGCGGGCGTGTCCAGGGCCCGCCTCACCCGCGTGCACGGCCGCGTCGCCGCCGCGCTGGAGCGCCACCTCCCGGGGGAGGCCGCCGCGCTCGCGCACCACTACCTCGAATCCGGCGCCGACCCGGACAAGGCCGTCCGGTACGCGCGGCGCGCCGCCGCGGCCGCCGAGGCGCGGTTCGCGCACGGCGCCGCGGCCGACCTGTGGGGGCGCGCCGTCGCGACGCTCCGCGCGCAGGGCCCCGAGGCGACCCGCGACCGGCTGGAGGCGGAGGCCGCCGCGATCCGGGCGAGCGCCCTCGCCGGGCAGATCGTCGACGCCCGGGCCCGGCGCATCGCCGCCATCGCCGACGCCCGCGCGTTCGGCGACGTCCGCCTGCTCGCCCGGATCATCGTCGCCTTCGACGTCCCCACGCTGTGGACGAGCCGCGAGTACGGGACCCTCGACCTCACCGTCGTGGAGGCCACCGACGCGGCGCTGGCGAGCCTCCCCGAGACCGAGCCGGAGTCGCGGGTCAGGCTGCTGACCACGCTGGCGATCGAGTCGGAGGGCGAGCAGCACGACCGGGGCGCCGTGGCCGCCGCCGCGGCGCTGCGCCTGGCCCGCGCGCTGGGCTCGCCCGAGCTGATCGCCCTCGCCCTCAACGGCGCCTACATCAACGCCTACCGGAGCGCGGAGGGGCTCACCGAGCGGCGCCGGTTCGCGTCCGAGCTGCTCGACCTCGCCGTCGAGCACGACCTCGGCACCTACCGCGTCCTCGCGCACCTGCAACTCCAGCAGACGAGCGTCGCCGCGCTCGACCTGCCCGCCGCGCACCGGCACCGCGCGGAGGGGCGCCGGCTCGCCGAGCAGTACGGGCTGCCGCTGCTGGCCCGCATCGCGGACTGGTACACGGCCCTGGTGCGTGCCTTCGCCGCCCGCCCGGACGAGGCGGAACGCGCGTTCGCCGAGGTCGGCGGCTCCATCGGCCGGACCCGGATCTGGTTCAGCGAGCGCGGCATGGCGCTCCTCGGCCCCTTCTGCCTGCGGCTCGTCCAGGGGCGGGCCGAAGAGGCGATGGAGGAGGCCGCCTGGCTGCACGAGCAGTGGAGGCACGTCGCCGCGACCGCCGACATCTACGCGCTCACCCTGGCCTCCGCGGGCCGCACCGCCGAGGCCCGCCGGGTGGTGGCGGGCGCCGGGCCCGTGCGGCTCGACTACTTCTTCGACCTGACCATGGCGGTCCGCGGCCTGCGCGCCGTCGCCCTGGACGACCGGCCCCTGGCCGAGGAGGCCTACACGGCGCTGCTGCCCTACGAGGGCCACTTCTCCGGCGGCGCCACAGCCGTCGCGACGGTCGGCCCGGTCGCGCAGGTCCTCGGCGACCTCGCCCGCTTCCTGGACCGCCCCGCCGAGACCGCCGCCGCCCACTACCGCACGGCGGTCGAGGTCGCGAACCGCCTCGAAGCCCCCTTCTGGGCAGAGAAGGCCACCGCCTCCCTCACCGCCCTGGGCACAGCGGCATGACCGCGCCCCCTCCAACCCGACTAAACTGGCGGGCGCATCTACGGCCGCGGAAGGCAAGGTCGCCGATGCCGGCGATGGAGGGTCGCAAGGCCCGAACAAGGAGAAAAGGCCATAAGCGCACCCGTTCTGATGGACGCACCGACCCCGGCCACTGTCGCCACCCCCAACGACCTTTATGGCTGCGATCGCGTCCGAAGGCAGGTTCGAGCGGTGCGAGAATCTGATCGCGCAGCGAGCCGCCAAGGCGAGTCGGAGCGATGCCAGCGATCGCCAGCGGTGCTCGACGATGGAGGGCCGCAAGGCCCGAAGGAGGAGGGCGCTGCAATGAGCACAGCGAGACGGAGCGATGCCGGCGATCGCTCGCTTTTCTCGACGATGGAGGGCCGCAAGGCCCGAAGGAGGAGAGAAAGGCCATGAACAGCGGTTTCGCTTGCTTCATCGGGCGGCCCAATGTGGGCAAGTCGACGTTGATGAACGCGCTGGTGGGGACGAAGGTGGCGATCACCAGCAGCCGTCCGCAGACGACGCGGCGGGCCATCCGGGGGATCGTGCACCGTCCCGACGCGCAGCTCGTGGTGGTCGACACCCCCGGTCTGCACAAGCCCCGGACGCTTCTCGGTGAGCGGCTCGACAGCCTCGTGCGGTCCACGCTGACCGAGGTGGACGTGATCGGGTTCTGCGTGCCCGCCGACCAGCCGGTCGGGCCCGGCGACAAGTACATCGCCAGGGAGCTGGCGGGGGTGAAGAAGACGCCCGTGGTCGCGATCGTCACCAAGACCGACCTCGCCGCGCCCGAGCAGGTGGCCGAGCAGCTCCTCGCGGTCGGGCGGCTCGGGGAGTTCGCCGACATCGTGCCGTGCTCCGCCGAGAGCGGCTTCCAGGTCGACCTCGTCGGCGACCTGCTGATCTCCCATCTGCCGGAGGGGATGGCGCTCTACCCCGAGGGCGATCTCACCGACGAGCCCGAGCAGGTCCTCGTCGGCGAGCTGATCCGCGAGGCGGCGCTGGAGGGCGTCCGGGACGAGCTGCCCCACTCGATCGCCGTCGTCGTGGACGAGATGGCGCCCCGCGAGGGACGCGAGGACCTCGTCGACGTCTACGCGCACCTGTTCGTCGAGCGGTCCAGCCAGAAGGGGATCATCATCGGGCACAAGGGCTCGCGGCTGCGGGAGGTCGGCGCGGCGGCGCGCCGGCAGATCGAGGCGCTGCTCGGCACGAAGGTGTTCCTCGACCTGCGCGTCAGCGTCCTCAAGGACTGGCAGCGCGACCCCAAGCAGCTCCGCAGGCTCGGCTTCTACGACTGACCGGCGTCCTCCGGGTCCTGCTCGGAGGTCCGGGGCTTTCCACCGGGCTCCTTCTTCGGGGCGTCCTCCGGGGGCGGGGCGTCCTCGTGCGGGGGGTCCTGGCGGCCCCACGCCTGGTCCTCCGACGGCCAGGCGGCGTACTCGCCGGTCGGGGACTGCTCCGGGTACTGCTGGCCGGTGTACTGCGGGTCGGTGTACTGGGGGTCCGTGTAGGGGTGCTGCGGGTAGTCCCCGTCCGGTCGCCGCTGCGACTTGGCGACCTTGTCGCTGACCGGGCGGGCGAGGCTGAAGCCCACCACGAGCAGGGCCGCGACGACCGCGAGGTACCAGCCGAACCGGACGGTGATCTGGTAGCCGAGGTCCAGGCCGGTCCGGGGCAGGTCGTCGCGGACGTGGCCGAGCCGCAGCACGAAGATCCCGCACACCAGCAGGGCGAGCATGCCGGGGACCGCGGCAAGCGCGCCGATCCGGGCGTCGCGCCCGATCAGGTCCCAGGCGGCCAGCGCGATGGCGATCACGGCGAGGACCGGGACGGCGAGGACGATGTCGTCGGCGTCGATGCCCGCGACGCTGCCGAGGTCGCGGCTCAGCGAGCGGCCGAACAGGTCGACGACGACCTCGGCGCGCGCCCACGGAAGGAACGCCGACACCAGCAGGAGCGACGCGGCGGCGATCAGGGCGAGGACCCAGGCGGCGCCGCCGGTCCGGGAGGACGCGGGCGGGGAGGGGACTGTCTCGGCCTGGCCGTCGTGCTGCGGCGGGTAGCCGTCGACGGGCGGCAGGAAGGACGGGCGCGACCGCGCGCGTCCCGCGTCGGATCCCAGGTCACCGGTCATGAACCCAGCGTAAACGCACGGCGGGCATTGTCCGGGAGGTCCACCCGGGGCGCCCGCGGGTCGGTAGGTTGGGGCGAAGTCCGTTATGGGAGGAGAGCGCCGGTGTTGCTCGTTTTTGGCCTGACGGCGGTGTTCCGTACGGTCAGCGAGGGGACGTTCCACTGCCCGCGGTGCGGCGGCGACCGCGCCTACCGCAGGCGCGCCGGACGCCGCTGGTTCTCGGTCTTCTTCGTCCCGATGGTGCCGCTGTGGCGCCTCGGGCAGGCCGTGGAGTGCCGCACCTGCCGCGCCCGCCTCCCCGTGTCGGCCCTGCGGGCGCCGACCGCGCAGCAGATGGCCGAGGCCCTGGCCGCCGGGATGCGGGCCGCCGCGGCCCTGGTGCTGCGCTCGGGCGACCCGGCCGACGCCGCGGCCCGCGCCCGCGCGGTCGCGACGGTCACCGGGTACGGCGAGCCCGACTACGACGCGGACGCCGTGGACACCGATCTGGCGCTGCGCCGCACGTTCCTCGAGCAGGAGGTCGTCCGGGCCGGGGCGCACCTCGCCGTCGAGGCCAAGGAGTGGTTCCTCGCGCAGGCCGTCCGGATCGGGCTGGCGGACGGGCCGCTCGGAGAGGGGGAGCGGCTCGCCCTGCACGGCATCGCCGACCTGCTCGGCATGTCCCGCGCCTACGCGCTCGGCGTCATCGTGACGACGGAGGGGGCGGCGCGCTGACATGGACGCCGCCGCCGGTACCGCATCCGCGGGCAGGGCGCTGGTCCGGCCGCCGGGCCCGCGTCTCGCCGAGGGCCTCGTCACCCATGCCGCCCGCCGCCCGGTGGACGTGGAGCTCGCCGAGCGCCAGCACGCGGCGTACGTCGCGGCGCTGCGCGCGGCGGGATGGAGCGTCCGCGCCGTCGCACCCGCCGACGACCTGCCCGACGCCGTGTTCGTCGAGGACGCCCTGGTCGTGTGCGGCGACGTGGCCGTCGTCTGCCGGTCCGGGGCGCCGAGCCGCCGCGGCGAGGCCGCCGGCGCGGAACGGGCCGCGCGCGAGCTCGGCC
>NZ_JBEZJP010000497.1:0-5371 GCF_040653175.1 Actinomadura sp. NPDC048032 | reverse complement strand
GTGGCGCCCGGTGCGGCGGCACGTATCCCCGTCCAGGACCT
Source organism: Actinomadura sp. NPDC048032 (assembly GCF_040653175.1). NCBI lineage: Bacteria > Bacillati > Actinomycetota > Actinomycetes > Streptosporangiales > Thermomonosporaceae > Actinomadura > Actinomadura sp. NPDC048032. Next base: position 5,330 of record NZ_JBEZJP010000497.1, on the reverse strand, counting down.
CTCTCACGTTCTAGGCAGGAGGAGGGGCACTCGTGCCTGACCAGGTGCCGGCCGTGCGGCTGACATCGATCACCAAGCGGTTCCCCGGAGTGGTGGCCAACCGCGACATCAACCTCACCATCGAGCGCGGCGAGGTGCACGCGCTCTGCGGTGAGAACGGCGCCGGCAAGTCCACGCTGATGAAGATCCTTTACGGGATGCAGCGGCCGGACGAGGGCACCGTCGAGGTCGACGGCGAGCAGGCGGCCTTCCGGACGCCGGCCGACGCGATCGCCCGCGGCATCGGCATGGTGCACCAGCACTTCAAGCTGGCCGACAACCTCACCGTCCTGGAGAACGTGATCCTCGGGGCCGAGCCCCGCGCCAAGGGCCGGCGGCGCGGCCGGATCGACTTCGCCGCCGCGCGCGCCAAGATCAAGGAGATGTCGCAGGCGTACGGGCTGCGCGTCGACCCCGACGTGCTGGTCGAGACGCTCGGCGTCGGCGAGCGGCAGCGCGTGGAGATCCTCAAGGTGCTCTACCGCGGCGCCCGGGTGCTCATCCTGGACGAGCCGACCGCGGTGCTCGTCCCGCAGGAGGTCGAGGAGCTGTTCGGCAACCTGCGCGAGCTGCGCGCCGAGGGCCTGACCGTCCTGTTCATCTCCCACAAGCTGGACGAGGTGCTGACCGTCGCCGACACGATCTCGGTGATCCGGCGCGGCACGACGGTCGCGACCCGGCTCGACCCGCGCGAGGTGACGTCCCGGCGCCTGGCCGAGCTGATGGTCGGGTCCGAGCTGCCCACCCCGGAGCTGCGCGAGTCCACCGTCACCGAGGACGTCCAGCTGGACGTGGCCGGGCTCACCGTGCTGACCTCCGAGGGCCGTCCCGTGGTGGACGGCGTGTCGCTGCGCATCCGCCGCGGCGAGATCGTCGGGCTGGCCGGTGTCGAGGGCAACGGGCAGACCGAGCTCATCGAGGCGATCATGGGCATCCGCGGCGCCGACGCCGGGACCATCGGCTACGGCGGCGAGGACGTCACCTCGTGGTCGACGCGGCGGCGCCGCGAGGCCGGCATCGCCTACATCCCCGAGGACCGGCACCGCCACGGGCTCGTCCTGGAGGGGACGCTCTGGGAGAACCGCATGCTGGGCCACCAGACCCGGCGCCCGAACGTGCGCGGCCCGTGGATCGACCGGCGCGGCGCCCGCCGCGACACCACCCGGATCGTCCAGGCCTACGACGTGCGGACGCCGGGGATCGACGTGCCCGCCGCCGCGCTGTCGGGCGGCAACCAGCAGAAGCTCATCGTCGGGCGGGAGATGTCCGGCGACCCGCGGCTGCTGATCGCGGCGCATCCGACGCGCGGCATCGACGTCGGCGCCCAGGCCGCCATCTGGGAGTACCTGCGGCAGGCCCGCGCGGATGGGCTGGCCGTCCTGCTGATCAGCGCCGATCTTGAGGAACTCATCGGTATGTCCGACACCCTGCACGTGATCCTGCGGGGGCGGCTGGTCGCGGAGGTCGATCCGCGGACCGTCACCCCCGAGGAGCTCGGCTCCGCCATGACCGGTGCCGGAGCGCCCGCATGAGCGACGAGCGCAAGGACCTGGACCCGGCGGGCGAGGAGCCCGCGGGCGGCGGGGAGCCCGCGGGCGCGACGCCCCCGGCCGACGTCCCCGCGCCGCGTCCGGGCGAAAGCCCCGATCTCGGGAAGCGGCCCGGGAAGGCGTCCGGCCCGGTGGAGCCGGAGACGGTGCCGTCGTGGAAGGCGATGCTGCGCGGCCTCGGCCCGCGGGGGCTCGGCCTGAAGATCGGCGCGCCGGTGCTGGCGCTGCTGATCTCCCTCGGCATCACGATGATCCTGCTGCGGGTCACCGGCGCCGACCCGGTCAGCTCGATCCAGAGCATGATCGACTACGGCACGACCGACAACTCGATCGTCGACATCGTCAACCGCGCCACCCGCTACTACCTGTCGGCCGTGGCCGTGGCCATCGGGTTCCGGATGGCGCTGCTGAACATCGGCGTGGACGGCCAGTACCGGATCGCCGCGTTCCTCGCCGCCGCGCTCGGCGGCGCGCTGGCGCTGCCCGCCCCCCTCGGCCAGATGCTGACGATCGTCGCGGCGATGGTGGTCGGCGGGCTGTGGGCGGCGATCGCGGGCGTGCTGAAGGTGACCCGCGGGGTCAGCGAGGTGCTGTCCACGATCATGCTGAACGCGATCGCCACCGGCCTGATCGCCTACCTGCTGAACGACAAGCGGCTCGCCGAGGTGCGGCCGGGCAGCAACAACGTCGCGACGCCGCAGATCCCCGAGTCGGGACGGGTCGGCGGCCTGAACGGCCTCCTGTCCTCGATCGGCATCGACCTGCCGGGCGACGTCTACGGGCTGCTGCCGCTGGCGATCCTGGTCGGCGTCGTGTTCTGGGTCGTCATCAACCGCACGCGTTTCGGGTTCGACCTGAAGGTGTCGGGGCTGTCGCCGTCGGCGGCGCAGGCCAGCGGCGTCAACGCCCGCCGCATGATCGTCTACACGATGGTCGCGTCCGGCGTGGTGGCGGGCCTGATCGGCATGCCGGAGCTGCTCGGCGCGTCCTACGAGTACTCGCTGAACTTCCCGGCCGGCCTCGGCTTCACCGGCATCACGGTCGCGCTGCTCGGCCGCAACCATCCGGCCGGGATCGCGCTGGCCGCGCTGCTGTTCGCGTTCCTCGACCAGACCTCCGACGTCCTCCAGGAGGTCGACGTCCCGAAGGAGATCGTCGGGGTCATGCAGGGCGTGGTCGTGCTGACCGTCGTCATCGTGTACGAGCTCGTCCGGCGCTGGGAGATCCGGCTGCAGCAGCGGGCCGTCGCCGCCGAGCTGGCCACCGGCCACGACCTGGCCCGCGAGGCCGCTGGGAGCGCCTCATGAGCACCGCCACCGAGACGGCCCCGGCCCGCAAGGCCGCGAGCGGCGCGCGCCGGCTGCGCTGGCCGCACTACCTGCTCATCGCGTCCGGCCTGCTGGTGCTGCTGTCGCTGGTCCGGGTGATCGACGACGCCGACCCGGTGACCTCCAGCGGGACGGTCAGCGCCGCGCTGCGCCTCGCCGTGCCGATCTTCCTGGCCGGGCTCGGCGGGCTGTGGTCCGAGCGGTCCGGCGTGATCAACATCGGCCTCGAGGGCATGATGATCCTCGGCACCTGGACGGGCGCCTGGGCCGGCTACCAGTGGGGCCCGTGGATCGGCGTCCTCGCCGGGATCATCGGCGGCGTCCTCGGCGGGCTGCTGCACGCGATCGCGACCGTGTCGTTCGGCGTCGACCACATCGTGTCCGGTGTCGCGATCAACATCCTCGGGCTGGGGCTCACCCAGTTCCTCGCCGGGCTGATCTTCGACAAGGGGGAGGCGAAGGCGCTCGGCGGCGGCCCCCGGCAGTCTCCGCCCGTCGATCCGATCCCGACGCTGACGCTGCCGGTGCTGTCCGGAGGCAAGATCGGCGGCTGGCAGAGCCCCGACTGGCTCGGCTCGCTGGAGAGGCACCACTGGTTCCTCGTGTCGGACCTCGCGGGGATCGTCCGCGGTCTCACCAGCGACATGTCGCTGCTGACGCTCGTGGCGCTGCTGCTCCTCCCGGCCAGCTTCTTCGTGCTGTGGCGGACGGCGTTCGGTCTGCGGATCCGCTCGTGCGGCGAGGACGCGTACGCGGCCGAGTCGCTCGGCGTGCAGGTCTACCGGATGAAGTACGCGGCCGTGATGATCTCGGGCGGTTTCGCGGGCCTGGCGGGCGCGTTCCTCGTCACCGTCGCCGCGCCGATCTACCAGGACGGCCAGACCAACGGCCGAGGGTTCATCGGCCTCGCCGCCATGATCTTCGGCAACTGGCGTCCGGGCGGCCTCGCCGCGGGCTCGCTGCTGTTCGGCTACACCGACGCGATGAACGTGCGCGGCGGCGGCCAGTCGGTGCACGCGCTGCTGCTGTTCGTGGCGATCCTGCTGATCGGCGTCGCGGTCTGGCAGGGCGTGCGCGCGAACCGGCTGCTCCCGCAGGCGGCGCTGGACGCGGCGCACCGCCGCGACATGCGGGGCGCCTTCGTCGGCTCCGCGCTGTCCCTGGTCACGGCCGCCGCGCTGCTCACGTGGTTCCTGCTGAGCGACATCGTCCCCGGCGAGCTGGTCTCCTTCACGCCGCACCTGACGACGCTGCTCGTCCTGGCCCTGGCCAGCCAACGCCTCCGCATGCCCGCCGCCAACGGGCTCCGCTACCGGCGCGGTGAGGCACGCTGACCGACGGCCGGAGCGCAGCGGAGGACGTCGGTCAGCTGCCCTTGCCGGGGGGTTTGGGGGGTCGTCCCCCCAGAAAGGTAGGGCTCATGGAGATTGATTGGCCTGTTCTGCGCGCTGCGGCGCGGGAGGCTATGGAACGTGCCTACTGCCCGTACTCCGGGTTTCCGGTCGGGGCCGCCGCGCTGGTGGACGACGGCCGGATGATCACCGGGTGCAACGTGGAGAACGCCTCGTACGGCGTCGGGCTGTGCGCGGAGTGCGCGGTCGTGTCGGCGCTGCACGGGCCCGGCAAGTCCGAGCGGCCGCGGCTGGTCGCCATGGCGGTGGTCGACCGGCACGGGAATCCGCTGATGCCGTGCGGGCGCTGCCGGCAGTTGCTGTGGGAGCACGGCGGCGCCCTGATGCTGCTGGAGACGACGCGCGGCATCCTGCCCATGTCGGACGTCCTGCCGGACGCGTTCGGTCCCGACGATCTCGTGGACCGGGCCTGACCGACGCACCCTGGCCGGCACACCCTGGCCGGCTCGGTTTCACCTTCTGAGAGGATTTCGTGGACGCCACCGATGTCATCCGCGCCAAGCGGGACGGGGGGACGCTGACCCCCGAGCAGATCGACTGGGCGGTGGACGCCTACACGCGGGGCGTGATCGCCGAAGAGCAGATGTCGGCGCTGGCGATGGCGATCCTGCTGAACGGCATGTCGCGGGCCGAGGTGGCCCGGTGGACCGAGGCGATGATCCGGTCCGGGGAGCGGATGGACTGGTCGGCGCTGGACCGTCCGACCACCGACAAGCACTCCACCGGCGGGGTCGGCGACAAGATCACTCTGCCGCTGGCGCCGCTGGTGGCGGCGTGCGGGGCGGCGGTCCCGCAGCTGTCGGGGCGCGGCCTCGGGCACACCGGCGGGACGCTCGACAAGCTGGAGTCGATTCCGGGCTGGCGGGCGTCGCTGTCGAACGCCGAGATGCTGGACGTGCTGCGCTCGGCGGGCGAACAAGGAGCACATCTCGTTCGGGCACGGCGTGCACTACTGCGTCGGCTCCCACCTCGCGCGGCTGGAGGCCGAGATCGCGCTGCCG
>NZ_JBEZJP010000496.1:0-5377 GCF_040653175.1 Actinomadura sp. NPDC048032 | reverse complement strand
GGCGAGCGCGCTGGCGCACCTGACGTTCGCCCGCCGGAACCTGCTGGAGTCCTTCGCGCACCACCGGACCAGGCGTGCGCGTGCCGGCCACACCCGCGGCCGGCGGGGTCAGGCGTGCCGCGGGGCGGGCGTCGCCGGAGCGGCCGCGCACCCGCGGGTCTCGCGCATGATCAGCAGGCCGTTGACCACCATCAGCGTCGCGGTCAGGCAGTGGACGCCGAGCGCGGTGGCCACGGAGCCGTGGTGGCCCAGCACGGTGGCCATGTCGCCGTACGCGGCGAGGGCCCCCACCAGCAGCGCCCAGCCCAGCGCCCGGCGCTGGCCCGTCACCAGCAGGACGCCGAAGACCAGGGCCAGGACGACGTCGCGGATCCCCTTGATGATCAGGAAGCCGCCGCCGTCGCCGGACGGCCAGGTCGGCAGGCCGAAGCTCGGCGCGGTGGTCTCCGGGCTCAGGATGAACTCCGTCCCGAACCAGAGGATGAAGAGGACGAAGGCGGCGGCCAGGGCGGTGTTGATGTTCTTCAGCGACATCGTTCTTCTCCTTGCGGGTCTTCGATGAGCTTGCTGGGGCGTGCGGGGGTCTGGTCAGGCGGCGCGGACGCGGCGGATGTGGCGGGCGTAGCGGGGGCGGCCGATGACGTGCCAGATGCCGCGTACCGGACCGGGGAGCGCGGAGAGGAGGATGGCGCGTTCGGCCGGGTCCGCGTCCTCCAGGACGAGGCCGAAGAGCGTGAGCAGGGTCAGCTTGGGCGTGTGGGCCACCAGGTGGTCGCCCAGGGAGGCCCACTCCTGCTCGGTGATGTGCTCGGCCGCGAGCGGAAGGAGGGTGGCCTCCTCGTCGTCGAGGTGTTCGAGCAGGACCGCGCGGTGCTCGGCGAGGGCCGCCACGAGGGTGTCGCGCTCGTCGGCTCCGGCGGCGGCCTCCCACGCCGGGACGGCGGCGTCCAGCCTCGTCATCGTGGCCGCGACGCGCTCGTGCTGCGCCTCCATGCGCAGAACGACGTCCGCCTCCAGATCGACCCGGGACAGGAGCGGCGGCCACAGCAGCTCGTCCTCGCCCTCGTGGTGGTTCTTCAGCCCGAGCCGGTAGTCGCGGAAGTGGTCGGCGATCACCTTGGCGCGAGCGGTGTCACCCGGGGCGACCGCCGCGACGAGCTCCATGAGCAGCCGCGACTCGCGGCGGAAGGCGCGGTGGACGATCTCCATGTCCTGGGTGTCGACGCTCATCCTGTCCTGCCCTTCATCCGTCCTGTTCGACGTGCTCAAGGCTGCTCCCGGACGTTTGGAAGGCACTTGGAGCCGACTTGGAACGCCTCCGCCGGCCGCGCGTACGATGTGTGGCCTCATGGTCTTGATCAGGGTGCTGGGCTCGTTCGCGGCCGAGGCGGGGGGCGAGCCCGTTCCTCTCGGCGGACCGCGGCAGCGGGGCGTCCTGGCCCTGCTCCTGGCCGCGCGCGGGCACGTCGTGCCGGTCGACCGGATGGTCGAGGACCTGTGGCGCGGCGAGGCGCCGTCCCGCGCCCTGGCGTCGTTGCAGGCGTACGTCTCCAACCTGCGCCGCCTGCTGGAGCCCGGCCGCCCGCCGCGGGCCCCGGCGCGCCTTCTGGTGAGCGCGGCGCCCGGCTACGCGCTGCGGCTGCCGCCGAGGTCGGTGGACGCGTGGCGCTTCGAGGAGATGCTCGACGAGGCCCGCGCGCTCGCCGATCCCCGTGACGCCCGCGCACGGCTGGACGAGGCGCTGGCGCTGTGGCGCGGACCCGCGTTCGCCGAGGTCGCCGACGAGCCGTGGGCCGCGGCCGAGACCGCCCGGCTGAACGAGCTGCGGGTGGTCGCCCGCGAACTGCGCGTCGCCGCGGGGCTGCGGCTCGGCGACCCCGCGGCGGTGGTTCCCGAGGCCGAGGGGCTCACCCGCGACGAGCCCCTGCGCGAGGAGGGCTGGCGCATGCACGCTCTCGCGCTGTGGAGCAGCGGGCGCCAGGCCGACGCCCTGGCCGCCCTCCGCCGCGCCCGCGCCGTCTTCGCCGACGAGCTGGGCCTCGACCCCGGCCCGGACTTGGTGACCTTGGAAGAGGCGATCCTCACCCAGCGCACGGAGGTCCTCCGCTCGGCTGTTCCCGCCCCAGCGTCCCCTTCCCAGGCGACCGCGCCGCCGCCTCCGGAGAACGGGCCCGGCGCGACAACGTTCGTGGGACGTGAGGGCGAGCTCGCGGCGCTGGTGGCGGCCGCCGGGGAGGCCACCGCCGATGGGGCGCGGGTCGTGCTCGTCACCGGGGAGGCGGGTCTCGGCAAGTCGACGCTCCTTGAGCACTTCGGGGCGCGGCTCGGACGGGACGGGTGGCTTGTCGCCGCCGGGCGCTGTCCCGAGGTGGACGGCGCGCCGCCCGCATGGGCGTGGGTCGAGGCACTGCGGACGGTGGCGTCGAGCGTTCCGCCGGGAGACTTCGCGGACGACCTGGCGCCGCTGCTCTCCGACTCGGCGACGATGGACGACGACGCGGCGGCCGGACGGTTCCGGCTGCGGCGGGCCGTGTGGAACTGGCTCGCGGCGGTCGCCGCCGACCGGCCGGTCGCCGTCGTCCTGGACGACCTCCACTGGGCGGACGCCGCCACGCTGGAGCTTCTCCGCGGTTGCGTCGGCGCACGGGCCCCGATCCTGGTCGTCGCGGCGTACCGCGCGGACGAGAGCGAGCGCCTCACCGACACTCTCGGGTCCCTCGCCCGCGCCGCGCCGCTCCGGCTTGACCTGCCCGGACTGGAAGGCGACGCCGTCGCGGAACTCGTACGCGCCGAGTGCGAGGCCGACGACGCGACCGTGGCCGGGATCGCGGAGCGAACCGGCGGGAACCCGTTCTACGTGCGGGAAAGCGCGCGGCTGCTGAACGGCGAGGGCGCGCTGGTCGCGCTCTCCGAGGTACCCGACGGTGTACGGGACGTGCTGCGGCGCCGGCTCGCGCGCCTCCCGCAGAGCGGCGTGTCCGTGTTGCGGCTGGCGGCCGTGGCCGGCCGGGAGAGCTCGGTGGACGTGCTCGTGCGGGCCGCCGACTCCGACGAGGACGGCGTGCTGGACGCCCTGGACGCGGGCGTCATCGCCGGGCTGCTCGACGAGCCCGGGCCCGGGCGCGTCCGGTTCGTTCACGCGCTGGTCAGGGACACACTGGTCGCCGACGTCACCCGGTTGCGGGCCACCAGGATGCACGCCCGGATCGCGGCCGCCCTGGAGGGCACCGGCGACGTCGCGGCGCTCGCCCACCACTACGCGCGGGCGGGATCGCCGAAGGCCGTCGGCTACTGCGTCCGGGCCGCCGAGCTGGCCGAGGCGCGCTACGCCCACGACGTGGCGGTCGCGCTCCTCACCGACGCCGTCGCCAACTCCAGCGAACCGGACGAGCGCGCCGACCTGTTCGGCAGGCTGCTGCGCGCGCAGGTCAGGGCCGGGGCCGTCGCCGCGGCCCGGGCCACTCGCGAGCGGGCCGCGGAGTACGCCGAATCGATCGCCCGCGATGATCTGGTGATCGCCGCGTTCACCGCCTGGACCGAGCCGACCCCCTGGCAGGCCCGCACGTACGGCACGGTCGACCGTCCCGTCGTCGACCGCCTCGGCCGCCTGCTCAAGCGGACCGACCTCGCCGCCGACGTGCGGTCACGCCTCCTCACCGCCTACGCCGCCGAGCTGGCGGGCGAGGACGACCCGACGGCCATGGCGGCGGCGGGGGAAGCGCTCGAACTCGCCACCGATCCCCGCCTCCGGGCCGCGGCGCTCGTGATCCTGGCCGGCGGCCCCGACGGGGAGGAGCACGCCCGCGAACTGGTGGAGATCGGCGTCGAGCACGACCTGCCCGTCTACCGCGTGACCGGGCTGCTCGACCAGGCCGCGATCGCCGCCGCGGCCAACGACCCCGCGACCATGCGCCGCGCGACGGGGGAGGCGCTCGACCTCGCCCGCGCCTACCGGATGCCGGAGGCGATCAGCGCCGCCGAGATCGCGCTGGCGACCCTGGTGCTCATCGAGGGCCGGTTCACCGACGCCCGGCGCCTCTACACCGAGGCCACCGAACGCATGGAGCGCGCCGGATCGGTGCACGCGGGCTTCCTCGGCCTCGCCCTGGCGGTGATCTGGCTGAACGAGGGCACGCTCGGCGACCACCTGGACGACGTGCGCGCTCTCCACGAGGCGCTCGGCCCGATGGTCACCGACCTGCTCGCGCTCGCCCTCCACGCCGCCGGCCGGACCGGCGAGGCACGCCGGGCCCGCACGTCACCGCCCCCGATCCGGCCCGACTTCTTCTTCACCTTCCTGACGAGCCTGCGCGCGATGGCGATCGTCGCCCTGAACGACCGAGACGCCGCCGAGGAGATCTACGCGGACCTGCTGCCCCACCGCGACGGCCCCCCGGCCGGCGCGGAGAGCGTCTCGCTGGCCCTGCGCCCGGTCGCCCACACCCTCGGCGAACTCGCCCTCCTCCTCGGCCGCGACGACGAGGCCGCCGCCCACTTCGCCCAGGCCGCCGCCATAGCCGCCCACTGGAACGCCCCCCACTGGTCCGCCGCCGCCCGCACCCACGCCCCGCCTCCAGGCACTCACAACAGCCGCTAATGCGGGTTCCGCCGTGATCTTGCGTCTTGCCTGCTCAGCGGGTCGGACTTCGTCAGGGGGAGTTGCCGGGGGAGCCACTCGTCAGGCTGACCTGGACTTCTCGTCTTTGAAGATGGTGTTCATGTGCTCGGCGCCCGTGGAGCCAGCCGAGGAACTTCCGGAACGCCGCCGATGCGGCCAGCAGATCCGACACACACTCGGCTAGGACCGCCGTCCAGCGCTAGACGATCCACGAAAGGGCGAGCATCAGCACGGACGTGGCCGTCGTGGGCAGGATGAGCAGTGCCTTGGCGGTGCCAGGACCGACGGCGTAACCCCGGGAGCCATGATCGGGTCGGGCAGCGCCCGGGCGACCGTCCTCGCTAGCAGCGACCATCACGACGCGCCCGCGCCTCCTGTTCGGCGAACCGCCGCAGTTCCGCCGCGGCCGCCGGGTCTCGGATCCGCCGCCGGTCCAGCGCACCCAGTTGGTTCAACAGGTTGCCGGCTCGTCGTCCGCCCGCAGGTCCATCGCCATCCGCCTCGTCCATGGGCCCGTGGCTCCACGCTGACGAGTCGTTCCAGCAGGTACAACCCTGGCCAAGGCCGTCCCGGACAGCCGATTAGGCGAAGGTCGAAGACGAAACAAAGATGCCTTCACTCCAGTTCGGTATACTTCTTAGCGTTTCCAGATGTTTTTGCGATGGGATACCGAACTTCGTTCTGCTGTATTTTTTGAGCAACGGCTCTCGATAGATCGACATCCAGTACATCGGCAAGTTGCAGAAGGTAGGAGAAAAC
>NZ_JBEZJP010000495.1:0-5379 GCF_040653175.1 Actinomadura sp. NPDC048032 | reverse complement strand
GGCATTTGCCTCCCCGCCGCGGTTCATGTGGGGATCACCGTTTCGTGATCTGGATGCGGTCCGCCACCGGTTGCAGCACCGAGGTGAGCAGGGTGGCGGCTTCGGTGTTGCCGCGCTGGACCAGCGGCCACAGCACGGCCGCCACCTCCAGCCAGTGGCTGTCGGCCGTGCCGGAGGCCGGTGCCTCCGGCTGCCGAGCCCCGGTGACCGCCAAGGACGATCGCCGGGCATCAGTCGGGGTCGGCACACCACCGGCCATGTCGGCGGGCACGGTGCCCGCCGCCGCGGGGACGGCCGCGCCTCCCGAAGGAATCGCGGCCTCGGCGGCGAGGTGATGTCCGTGCGGCAGTCCGCCGGACCGCATGGCGAACAGCCGCCGGACCAGCGGCCTGTCCAGTTCCGTGGTGTTGGCCGCGATGGCCACCGCGAGGATCACCACTCCGGTGGCCACGAACCAGCCGGGGACTTCCCCCAGCAGCAGCAGCCCGACCGGTAGGCCCATGATCGGCTCACCGGCGGCCAGCACACCGAACTTCTCCTTGCCGAGGTGGCCGATGGCCCGTGCCTCCAGCACCGGAGCAACTGCCACCGTGAGCAGGCCGGTGAGCACGGCCAGCCCGATGATGCGGGGCTGGAACCATTCCAGGCCCCCCGAGATCAACAGCCAGCTGGCCGCGCCCGGGATGGTCAGCAGACCGGCCAAGGCCAGGCCGACCGTTTCGGCGCCCCGCTCCTCCAGCTTCTCCATCGCGCTGATGTTGACGGCGAAACACGCCGCGGCCGCGGCGGCGAAGGCGTAACCGAGCCAGTCGGTGTGCGCCTCCTCCTGCAGCGACATGATCCATAGGCCCGCGCCGGCGAGCACCGGCCAGAGCACCGCGGCGTGGCGGGACTCGCGCACCGAGCCCCACACCGCCACCATCAGCGGGCCGCAGAACGCGATCGCGATCACCGTGGCGAAACTACCCACCCGCTGAGTCGCAGCGACCAGCAGCGGCAGATAGAACACGTTCGCCACCGCCACGCACCCGATCGGCCACCGGGCCGACCGTGCCGAGGCACGCTCCCGGCGGAACACTTCGGCGACCGCGCCGTTGGCGCGGAACGGCCGCACCTCCAGACCGAACCTGAGCGCGGCGTATCCCGCGAGGAACAGTCCACCGAAGATCGCGCCGAGCGCGCCCGGCGCGAAGGGGAACTGCTTCTCATCTTCGGCGCCAAGGGCGGAGAACGCGTCCCCCGCCACGCAGAACAGCAACCCCAGCAGGCCGATGACGACCCCCCGCAGCGTGCCGTTCCCAGGCAATCGCACCTTGGACATGAGCAAGCCTCTCTTGTTTGTCTTGTCTCCCCGGCGCAGAGCCGGGCGGCGGGCAGCCTCTGCCCACGACGAGTACAGTCCAGGATGAGCCAATAATGACAACCGTTATCAATCTCACGATTCGTCTGCGAGATGTTCGGGCGTTCGTCTAACGGTGGCCGACGCTGCTCAAGCGTCAGCCCTGGCAACGAGACCCGATGTCGGCGGGACCCTGAGTGTTGGTGGCGGGTGACAGCACCACGGTCTCTGGCCGGACGGGAAACTGCCAGGCCGTCCGCCTGCGGCCCGAACCGGCTCGCTATCGCCGTTGGACGTTGCACGTCACACGTGCGCACAGCACGGTCAACTTCGGCATGGGGGGCGGTACGGGATGCCGGGGAAGTGGGAGCGCCATGTGGGTTCGGCGATGCGCGGTGGGCCGAGGGGACAGAGGGAGGCGGCCGCGGTGTCGGTGGTCCACAGGCGGGCGGTGTAGTCGGCGCCGCCGGTCGCCAGGTAGGGCATGCCGGGTGAGAAGGCGACCGCGTAGACCGTCCCGCGATGTCCGGTGAGCAGCGCAGACCGGACGGGTTCCGTCCCGAGCGTCCACAGCGCGGTGGCCCCGTCCGAGCCGGCCGTTGCGAGGAGCCGGCCGTCAGGGCTGAAGGCCACCGAGTAGACGGCGTCGGAGCCCGTGCTCAGGCGGTGGACCTCGTGCGGCCGGCGGGCGTCGGTGATGTCCCAGAGGATCGTCGTGCGGTCGGCGGCGCCGCTGGCGAGGAGCCGGCCGTCCGGGGAAAAGGCAACGGCGTTCACGCCGTTGGCGTGGCCCTTCAGGGTCGCGGTCCTGGAGTTGCCCCGGGTGTCCCAGAGCTGGACGGTATGATCAGCGCCGGCCGTGGCGAGGAGCCGGCCGTTCGGTGAGTAGGCGAGCGCCTGGACGCCAGAGGCGTGGCCGCGCAGCACGGCGGGCGGGCTCTGTGGCGCGTCGGAGGCCCAGACGGTGACGTCGGGATCCTCTCCGGCTATGGCCAGATGCCGTCCATCGGGCGCGAACGCTACGGCGAACACGTTGCCGCGGTCCGGACGGAGTGTGATGGCGAGCCGGGGATGGGCCGGAGCGGCCACGTCGTAGACGCCGACCGTCCCGTCGAGGTCACCGGCCGCCAGCCGCCGGGAGTCGGGGCTGAAGGCGACCGACTGCACATGGTCGCCGAGGCCGCCGACCGACGCGACGGCGCGTGGGACGTGCGGATCGGTGACGTCCCAGAGGCGGAACGCCTGGTAGCTGCCGATGGCCAGCAGCCTCCGGTCGGGGCTGAAGGCGAGTGAGTCGACCTCGCCGTTGTTGCCGCCGAGGATCGGGCGGCGCAGGTCCCACAGGCGGATCGTGTCGTCGGCGCCCGCGCTCGCCAGGGTCAGGCCGTCCGGGGAGAAGTCCAGCGAGTAGACGGTGTCGGAAGGGCCCTCCAGGACGACCGGGGCGGTCGGCCGCCGGGGATCCGTCGTGTCCCAGAGGCGGATCGAGTGGTCGTAGGAGCCGGTGGCGAGCGTCCGGCCGGCGAAGGACGCGCCGCTGACGCCGCTCGTGTGGCCCTGCAGGCCGGCGACGTGGTCGAAGCGCGTTCCGGAGACCGCCCACAGGTGAACGAGACCGTCGAAACCGCTGACCGACAGGACGTCGCCGTCCGGGCTGAACGCGACGCTCAGGATCCGGTCGGAGTTTCCCTTCAGATCGGGCAGGCGGCGCGGCTGGCCGGGCGCCGAGACGTCCCAGACGTGCGCGTTCTTCTCGTAGGCCCCGGCGACGAGGACGCGCGCGTCGGGGCTGAAGGCCAGCGCGCTCACCCCCGCGCCCGCACCGGTCAGCACCGCGAGCGGCTTCGCCCGTGCGGGGTCGGCGACATTCCACAGCCGGACCGTCCGGTCGTATCCGCCGGACGCGAGGGTGCGGCCGTCAGCGGCGAAGGCGAGCGCCCGGACGCCGTCGGAGTGGCCCCGCAGCGTCACGAGCGGCGCTGGTCGGGCCGGGTCGGCGACGTTCCACAGCCGGACCGTCCGGTCGTCTCCGGTGGTCGCGAGGGTGCGGCCGTCCGGGCTGAACACCGCGGCCGTCACCGCGGCGGAGTGGCCGGTCAACACGGTCAGCGGCGCGGGATTGCGCGGGTCCGCGAGGTTCCACAGCCGGACGGTGCCGTCCAGGCTCGCGCTCGCCAGCGTCCTGCCGTCGGGGCTGTACTGGATCTGGTAGACGGCGCCCGTATGGCCGGACATCTGGACCGCGTACGGCGCCGCGTATCCGCTGAGCAGGCTGCCGCGCGCCTCGGTCGTCGGGGCGAGCCGGAACGCCGCGAGAGACAGCTGCGCGGCCAGCGCCGGATCGGCCGCCCGCAGCGACGTCGCCTCATTGGCGACCTTTGCCGACAGCGCGTCGTCACGCTGACGGGACACGGTGCCCGTCGCCCGCAGCGCGACGAGGCTCGTCACGGCGGTCATCAGCACGAGGACGCTCAGGAACGCGACGAGGCGGTAGAGCCGGCGGATCCGGGCGCGTTCACGCCGCGCGCCCGCCACGACGAACTCCCGCACCCGTGACGGCACCGTGCCCGGTGCGGCACCCTCCACCCACGCCCGCGCCTCCGCCAGGCGCAGGCCCTGGTAGAGGAGCGCGTCGTCGCCGGGCTCGCGTTCCCATTCCTGCGCGGCCTCCGCGAGGCGCTGGCCGAACAGCAGCCGGTCGCGGTCGAGCTCGATCCACTCCGACAGCCGCGGCCAGCAGCGGATCAGCGCCTCATGGGTGATCTGCAGGCCGTCGCGGTCCCGGGTCAGCAGCCGTGCGGCGACGAAGGGGGCCGCGACGTCGGCGAGCCCGTCGACGTCGGCGCTCGGGATCCGGTGCCGGATCACCGCCCTGGGACCGGAGATCCGCACGAGCTGGAGGAAGAGCGCCTTGACCAGCTCGCCCTCCGGTTCGTCGAACGTCTCGTACACCGCCTCCGCGGACTTGGCGATCGCGCCGTGGATCCCGCCTCCTGCGGTGTAGTCGGCGACGGTGAGCCGCTTGCGGTTGCCGTGCTCCCACGCCGTGCGCAGCGCGTGGGACAGCAACGGGAGCGCACCGGGATCGTGCGCGGCGGCGGTGTCGAGCTCGGCCGGGGCCAAGTCCCGCAGCACCAGCTCGACCAGGCCGTCCTCGACGTCCAGCGCGGCCTCGCGGGCCGGGCCGAGGACCGCGCCCCGCACCTCGGTCTCGTTCATCGGAGTGATCAGGAGCTGCCCCGCGCGCAGCACCTCGGCCAGCGGAGGGCAGGCCAGCGCCTCGCCGTAGAAGTCGGCGCGGAGCGCCACGACGACGACCGACCCGGCGGGTACTCCGCCGCCGGTGAGGCCGGCGACGAACGCGTGACGCCCGGCCTCGTCCTCACACTGGGTGAAGACCTCCTCGAACTGGTCGACGACCAGGCAGCACGGATCGTCGAGGCACAGCGCGCGCAGGGCAGCGGCCGGATCCCTGCCAGGTGTCATCCGGACGGGTGGGAGCCGCCGGTCCGAGCTCAGCACGGCGACGAGTCCCGCGCCGAGCAGCGACGACTTCCCCGAACCCGACGGCCCGACGACGGCCAGCGTCCCGCCGCCCGCGGCGGCCAGGCCAAGGACCCGCTCCAGCAGGTCGCCGGTCAGCCGTTCCCTGCCGTGGAACCAGCGGACGTCGGTCGGCTGGAAGGCTGCCAGCCCCGGATAGGGCGCTTCGGCGTTCGCCGCCCGCGGCCCGGGAGCCCGACGGAGCGCGGCAAGAGCGCCCGTCCACGGCTCGGGACCGGTGGCGCCGCAGACGGTCAGGATCGTGCGCAGGTTCTGCTGGGTGGGCAGGTGACGGCCGGAGAAGTAGCCGCCGAGCGTCGCCACCGGGATCGCGGTGGCGCGGGAGACGTCCCGGATGGTGAGCCCGGCGCGCTCGCGGAGCAGCGAGAGCGCCTCGGCGAATTCGGTTCGGTTCCGCGGGGCTCGGTCGGGTGGTGGCAGGAGACCATGCGCCGGCTGGCCGAGACCCGCAGGGCGCACCCCGGCCCGGACGTCAC
>NZ_JBEZJP010000494.1:0-5459 GCF_040653175.1 Actinomadura sp. NPDC048032 | reverse complement strand
GCTGGTCACCGTCCCGGCCCGCGGCGGGCCCGTGTGGGCGCGCGGGCCGCCGGCCGGAGGCCCGCCCGCCCGCGCGTCAGTCCTCGTCCGCTCCGGAGGAGCCCGTCCCGCCGGAGGCGTCCTCGCCGCCGGAGGTGATGCCGGGGCCGGAGTCCTGCGCCGCCAGCAGATCCCCGATGCGCGCCGCGGACAGCCGCTTGAACAGCCGGTGCTCGCGGTTGCGGTCGAGGACCGCGACCTCCAGCGAGGTGGCCTCCAGGTGCCGGTCGGAGTCCTGGGCCTCCAGCGCCCGCACCGCCGTGCGCAGGGCGTCCTCCAGCGAGGAGCCCTCGCGGTAGCCGTCCTTCAGCGACTGCGCCACCGCCTCGGCCTGCCCGCCCATGGCGACGTAGCCGTGCTCGTCGGCGACCGAGCCGTCGAACGTCAGCCGGTAGATCTGGTCGGTGTCGGCGTCCTCGCCCACCTCCGCGACGACCAGCTCCACCTCGTACGGCTTGTTGGTCTCGGTGAAGATCGTGCCGAGCGACTGCGCGTACACGTTCGCCAGGCCGCGCGCCGTCACGTCGCGGCGGTCGTACTGGTAGCCGTTGATGTCGGCGTAGCGGACGCCCCCGAGCCGCAGGTTCTCGAACTCGTTGTACTTCCCCACCGCCGCGAACGCGATCCGGTCGTAGATCTCGCTGATCTTGTGCAGCGCCCGCGACGGGTTGTCCGCCACGAACAGGATGCCGTCGTCGTACTGCAGCACCACGACACTGCGGCCGCGCGAGATGCCCTTGCGCGCGTAGTCCGCCTTGTCCTTCATCTGCTGTTCGGGCGACACGTAGAACGGCATGGACACCGGTCTGGATCCCTTCTATCGCAGCGGGGCGGTCGGACCGCCCGGCGAGTCGTAACGTGCGTCGACGACGGCCTGCGCCAGCGCGCCCACCTCGTCCTCGCCGAGCCGGCGGTACCCGTCCGCCGTCACCGACGCCACCACCGGGAAGATCCGGCGCGTCAGGTCGGGCCCGCCCGTCGCCGAGTCGTCGTCGGCCGCGTCGTACAGCGACTGGACGCACGCCAGCGCCGCGTCCTCCGCCGACAGGTCGGGCCGGTAGAGCTTCTTCAGGGCGCCGCGCGCGAAGACCGACCCCGAGCCGATCGAGTGGAAGTCGCGCTCCTCGTAACGGCCGCCCGCCGGGTCGTAGGAGAAGATCCGCCCCTCGTCCCGCTCCTCGTCGTAGCCCGCGAACAGCGGCACCACCGCCAGGCCCTGCATCGCCATCCCGAGGTTCTGCCGGACCATCGTCGCCAGGCGGTTGGCCTTGCCCTCGACCGACAGCGTCCGGCCCTCGCGCTTCTCGTAGTGCTCCAGCTCGACCTGGAACAGCCGGACCATCTCGATCCCGATCCCGGCCGTGCCGGCGATCGCGATCGCCGAGAACTCGTCGGCCCGGAAGACCTTCTCGATGTCGCGCTGCGCGATGACGTTGCCCGCCGTCGCCCGCCGGTCGCCCGCCATCACCACCCCGCCGGGGAAGCCGACCGCGACGATCGTCGTCCCGTGCGGGATGTCCTCGCCCGCCCGCGAGGACGGCGGCGTCCGCCGGCCGGGCAGCAGGTCCGGGGAGTACGCCCCGAGGAACTCCGTGAACGACGACGTATCCGGGCTCGCGAACAACCCCGGCAGACGTCCGGTGTGCGAATCGTGGGACGCCACGCGACTCCCTTCCCCTCCACCATTGCGCCGGCTTCGGCAATCTCACCGGCGCGGACTCTACGACCCTACTGTTCAAGGTCGCCCGCGCGCATGCCGCCCGATCACCGGTCCGATCAGCCCACGGCGAACCGCCGCGCGCGCCGCGCGCGCCGCGCACGGGCGCGAACACACGAACATGGGCGGGCCGCCGCGGCCCACCCATGTCCTCACTGCCGTGTCAAGTTGGAGTTCCGTCCCGGAGAAACGGCGATTCCGCTACATGGCCGATCCGCCCGATTCGGGGTTCACTGTCCGCCCTTTTGGATGTAGGCGCGGACGAAGTCCTCGGCGTTCTCTTCCAGCACCTCGTCTATTTCGTCCAGGATCGAGTCCACGTCGTCGGTGAGCTTCTCCTGGCGCTCCTGCACGTCCTCGGTGGTCGTGGCCTCGGTCTCCTCGACCTCTTCCGTGCGCCGGGTGGTCTGCTTCTGACCGCCGGTGTCCTTCGTGGCCATTCCGTACCTCCGCTCTGCCGGTGCCTCCGACCCTATCTCCGATCTTCGACGGTGCGCGGATCTCTCGGGTCCGTTTCGCCGTCTCCGCCCGGGGGCCGGGGGCATGCTCGGGTTATCGCCGGTCCACCGTCCAGCGAAACGGGCAATCCCTCCACGAAACCGGCCCGTTACCTGGCATGGCCGGACCGGCGGCGGCGCCGGCCGTCTCAGGCGGTCCAGCCGTCCAGCAGGGCCGCGGAGGGCTCCTCCGGGCGCGTGTGCCGCGTCCTCGCCGCGGTTCAGCCCTGGCCGGTCAAAGTCGCCACGAGGTCCGCGGCGGTGCGGCAGCGGTCCAGCAGGGCGCCCACGTGCTGCTTGGTGCCCCGCAGGGGCTCCAGGGTGGGCACGCGCTGCAGCGACTCCCGGCCGGGGACGTCGAAGATGACCGAGTCCCAGGAGGCCGCGGCGACGGACTCTGCGTACTGGCGCAGGCAGCGGCCCCGGAAGTAGGCCCGGGTGTCCTCGGGCGGGTCCTCGACGGCGGCCTCGACCTGCGCCTCGGTGACGACCCGGTCGACGCGCCCGCGGTCCACCAGGCGGTTGTACAGGCCCTTGTCGGGCCTGATGTCGGTGTACTGCAGGTCGACGAGCTGCAGGCGCGAATGGGACCAGTCGAGGCCGTCGCGGCTGCGGTACCCCTCCAGCAGGGACAGCTTGGCGACCCAGTCGAGCTCGCGGGACAGCTGCATCGGGTCGTCGCCGAGGCGGTGCAGGACCGACTCCCAGCGGTCGAGGACGTCCCTGGTCATCTCGTCGACGTCCGCGCCGAACCGGTCCTCGACGTACTTGCGCGACTGCTCCAGGTACTCCATCTGGAGCTGGACCGCCGTCATCTTCCGGCCGTCGCGCAGCGTGAGCAGATGCTTGCAGGACGGGTCGTGCGAGACCGCCCTGAGCGCGGCGACGGGCATGTCGACCGAGAGGTCGACGGTGAGGAAGCCGTCCTCGATCATGGCGAGGACGAGCGAGGTCGTGCCGAGCTTGAGGTAGGTGGACAGCTCGGCCATGTTGGCGTCGCCGATGATGACGTGCAGCCGCCGGTACTTCTCGGGGTCGGCGTGCGGCTCGTCACGGGTGTTGATGATCGGCCGCTTGAGGGTGGTCTCCAGCCCCACCTCCACCTCGAAGAAGTCGGCGCGCTGGCTGATCTGGAAGCCGTCGCCGCGCCCGTCCACGCCGATGCCGACGCGGCCGGCGCCGCAGACGACCTGGCGGGAGACGAAGAACGGGGTGAGGTGCCGGACGATGTCGGCGAAGGGCGTCTCGCGGCGCATGAGGTAGTTCTCATGGCAGCCGTAGGAGGCGCCCTTGTTGTCGGTGTTGTTCTTGTAGAGCTGGATGGGGTGGGTGCCGGGGACGAGCGCGGCGCGGCGCGCGGCGTCGGCCATCACGCGCTCGCCCGCCTTGTCCCAGATGACGGCGTCGAGCGGGTTGGTGCACTCGGGCGCGGAGTACTCAGGGTGGGCGTGGTCGACGTACAGCCGGGCGCCGTTGGTGAGGATGACGTTGGCGAGGCCGAGGTCCTCGTCGGTGAGCTGCGTCGGGTCGGCGACCTCGCGGGCGAGGTCGAAGCCGCGGGCGTCCCGGAGGGGGTTCTCCTCCTCGAAGTCCCAGCGGGCCCTGCGGGCCCGTGCCGCCGACGCCGCCAGGTAGGCGTTGACGACCTGGGAGGAGGTCACCATCGCGTTGGCCCCTGGCTGCCCGGGTACGGAGATGCCGTACTCGGTCTCGATGCCCATCACCCGCCGAACACTCATATCGTCGAGCCTATCGGGGCCGGGAGAGTGGAGCCATGGGGCCCGCTGTTCGCGGCCCGCGTGGCGCGGCACGCCCGCGCGGCGGCCCCTGCGTGCAGGGGGCCGCCGCGCGGGTGCGTCATCGTCGGGGGCTACAGGTACTGGCCGGTGTTGGCGACGGTGTCGATGGAGCGTCCGGCCTCGGAGCCCTTGGTCCCGGAGACCAGCGTGCGGATGTAGACGATCCGCTCGCCCTTCTTGCCGGAGATGCGGGCCCAGTCGTCGGGGTTGGTGGTGTTGGGCAGGTCCTCGTTCTCACTGAACTCGTCGACGCAGGCGGCCAGCAGGTGGCTGACCCGCAGGCCCTTCTGGCCGGTGTCGAGGAACTGCTTGATGGCCATCTTCTTGGCCCGGTCGACGATGTTCTGGATCATCGCGCCGGAGTTGAAGTCCTTGAAGAACAGGACTTCCTTGTCGCCGTTGGCGTAGGTGACCTCCAGGAAGCGGTTCTCCTCGCTCTCGGTGTACATCCGCTCGACGGTGCGCTGGATCATCGCCTCGACGGTGGCCTCGGTGGAGCCGCCGTGCTCCTTGAGGTCGTCGGGGTGCAGCGGGAGTCCGTGCAGGATGTACTTGGAGAAGATGTCCTTGGCGGCCTCGGCGTCCGGCCGCTCGATCTTGATCTTGACGTCCAGCCGGCCGGGCCGCAGGATCGCGGGGTCGATCATGTCCTCGCGGTTGGACGCGCCGATCACGATGACGTTCTCCAGGCCCTCGACGCCGTCGATCTCGCTGAGCAGCTGAGGGACGATGGTGTTCTCGACGTCGGAGGAGACCCCCGAGCCGCGGGTGCGGAAGATGGAGTCCATCTCGTCGAAGAACACGATGACCGGCGTCCCGGCGGACGCCTTCTCGCGGGCCCGCTGGAAGACCAGGCGGATGTGCCGCTCGGTCTCGCCGACGTACTTGTTCAGCAGCTCGGGGCCCTTGATGTTGAGGAAGAAGCTCTTCCCCTCCTGGCCGGTCTTCTCCGCGACCTGCTTGGCGAGCGAGTTCGCGACGGCCTTGGCGATGAGCGTCTTGCCGCAGCCGGGCGGACCGTAGAGCAGCACGCCCTTGGGCGGCCGGAGCTGGTGCTCGCGGAACAGGTCGGCGTGCAGGTAGGGCAGCTCCACCGCGTCGCGGATCATCTCGATCTGCGATCCGAGGCCGCCGATCTCGTTGTAGGAGATGTCGGGGACCTCTTCGAGGACGAGCTCCTCGACCTCCGCCTTGTGGATCTTCTCGTAGGCGTAGCCGGACCTCGGCTCGAGCATGAGGGAGTCGCCCGCACGCAGCGGGACGCCGCGCAGCGGCTCGGCGAGCTTGACCACGCGCTCCTCGTCGGCGAGCAGCCCCCGCCCGGCCTTGGTGCGGCCATCCAACGGGGTGGCGGGGCGCGACGGTCAGGTGACGACCGTCGCGGCGGTGATCTTGGCGGGGTTCATC
>NZ_JBEZJP010000493.1:0-5536 GCF_040653175.1 Actinomadura sp. NPDC048032 | reverse complement strand
GAACGCGCGCCGTTCCTGGACCCGCAGGCGCGCGGCGCGTTCCACGGCCTCACCGTCCACCACGAGCGCGAGCACGTCGCCCGCGCCGTCCTGGAGGGGCTCAGCCTGGTCGTCCGCGACTGCCTGACGGCGGCCGAGACCCGTCCCACCGAGCTGCGGGTCAGCGGCGGCGGCTCGGCCAGCCCCGTCTGGCTGGGCATGCTGGCCGACGTCACGGGCGTCCCGGTCGTCCGGTCCGCCGACAGCGAGGCCGGGGCGCGCGGCGCGTTCATCACCGGCCTCCTGGCCACCGGGCGGGCCGCCGACGCCCGCGCGGCCGCCGGAGCCCACGTCCGTCCCGGCGACACCCACGCGCCCGACCCGGACCGGGCGGCTCACTACTCCCAGACCTACGAGGACTTCTTGACGATCCGCTCCGCCACGGCGCCCGCCTGGCCGACCCTCGCGGCGGCCCGCGCCCGCACCGGCCTGGACGGCGGCGCCCGGTGACCGACCAGAACGAGGCGGTGTGGGTCGGGGTCGACCTGGGGACGCAGAGCGTGCGCGCGCTCGCCGTCACCGCGTCGGGCGACGTGGCGGGCGCCGGCAGCCGGGCGCTGACCGGGCGGCGGGACGGCCCCCGGCACGAGCAGGACCCCGAGGACTGGTGGACGGCGGTCGGCGCCGCCTGCCGGGAGGCGCTGCGCGACGTCCCGGCGCCGGCGGTGCAGGCCGTCGCCGTCGACGCCACGTCCGGGACGATCCTGCTCACCGACGACGGCGGGCGGCCGCTGACCCCGGCGCTCATGTACGACGACACCCGCGCCGCCGGCCACGTCCAGCGGGTCAACGAGGCCGGCGGCGAGGTGTGGCGCGCCCTCGGCTACCAGCGCATGCAGCCCGCCTGGGCGCTGCCGAAGCTGCTGTGGCTCCTGGAGCACCACCCGCGCGAGGGCGCCCGCCTCGCCCACCAGGCCGACTTCGTCAACCGGCGGCTGACCGGGCACCCGGTGGCCGCCGACCTCAGCAACGCGCTCAAGACCGGGGCGGACCTCGTCGCCGAGGACTGGCCCGCGGACGTCCTCGACGCGCTGGGCGTCCCCGCCGGCCTGCTCCCGCCCCTGGAACGGTCCGGCACCCCGCTCGGGACGGTCTGCGCCGCGGCCGCCGAGGCGACCGGCCTCCCCGAAGGGACCCCGGTCGTCGCGGGCGCCACCGACGGCTGCGCCGCGCAGCTCGGCACCGGGCGCCTCACCGTCGGATCCTGGAACTCCGTCCTCGGCACGACCCTCGTCCTCAAAGGCGTCAGCGACGACCTCGTCCAGGACCCGTTCGGCGTCGTCTACTCCCACAAGGCCCCGGACGGGCGGTGGCTGCCCGGCGGCGCGTCCAGCACCGGCGCCGGCGCGCTCTCCCGCGACTTCCCGGGCCGCGACCTGGCCGACCTGGACCGGCGCGCCGCCCGGCACGAACCCGCGGCGGCGCTCGCCTACCCGCTCGTCCCGGCGGGGGAGCGGTTCCCGTTCCTCGCGCCGGACGCCCGCGGCTTCCGGCTGGACGGCACGGGCGACGAGGCCGACGACTTCGCCGCCGTCCTGCAGGGCGTCGGCTACCTGGAGCGGCTCTGCTTCGACCACCTCGACCTGCTCGGCGCGCCCACCGGCGGCGACCTGACGCTGACGGGCGGGGCCGCGCGCAGCCGGTACTGGTGCCAGCTGCGCGCCGACATCCTCGGCCGCCCCGTCGTGCTGCCCCGGCAGGCCGAGCCCGCGCTCGGCGCCGCCGTCCTCGCCGCCGCGCCGGGCCGCGACATCGCCGAGACCGCCGGGCGGATGGTCGCCGTCAGGGCGGTGATCGACCCGCGTCCGGACAGGACCGGCGTGTTCGACGCGCCCTACCTGCGCCTGGTCGGTGAGCTGGAACGGCGCGGATGGCTGCCCGCCGAGACCGCCGCGCACGCACGCGAGAGGACATCACGATGACGCGCCTCATCCTCGTCCGGCACGGGGAGACCGAATGGCACGCCGACAACCGCTACGCGGGGACCAGCGACGTCGCGCTGACGCCGCGCGGCCTGGACCAGGCCCGCGCCCTGGCCGCGTGGGCGGGCACGGCCCGGCCCGACGCGGTGTGGTGCTCGGACCTGTCGCGGTCCCGGCTGACCGCGGCGCCGTCCGCCGCGGCGATCGGCGCGCGGCTGCACGTCGACGAGCGGCTCCGGGAACTGGACTTCGGGCAGGGCGAGGGGCTCACCCGCGCGGAGATGGAACGCAAGTTCCCCGAGGATCTGCGCGCCTTCCTTGCCGACCCCGTCGCCGCGCACCTTCCCGGCGGCGAGGATCCGTCCGCCGCCGCCCGCCGCTTCACCGCGTGCCTGGACGACATCTCCCGCCTGCACCAGGGCGGCCGCGTCCTGGTCGTCGCGCACTCCACGGCGATCCGGCTCGCGCTGTGCCGGCTGCTGGGGGTGCCGCTCAAGGACTACCGGCGGCGGTTCCCGTCGCTGGGCAACTGCGCACTGACCGAGATCCGGCTCCGGGACGGCGAGGCCGCCCTCCTGGAGTTCAACACCCCACTGGAGCGATGAATGACTACCCGCGTGCTCGCGGCCGGTGACCTTTTCGTCCGCAACGAGCTGCTCATCGACGCCCTGCGCGCCGAGGCGCCCGCCGACCTGGCGTTCTCGGAGGTCACCCTGCCGTGGCCGGTGGAGCCGTTCGGGCGCGTCGCGGAGGTGGACGAGGCGTCGGGGACCGAGGAGCAGCTCATCGAGGCGCTGCGCGGCGCCGAGGTCTGCGTCACCCAGATGGCCCCGCTGACCCGGCGGATCCTGGAGGCCTCGCCGGACCTGCGGCTGTTCGGGATCAGCCGCGGCGGGCCCGTCAACGCCAACCTGGAGGCGGCGACCGAGCACGGCGTGGCCGTCTGCTTCGCGCCCGGCCGCAACGCCGGCGCCACCGCCGAGCACACCCTCGGGCTGATCCTCGCGGCGGTCCGGCGCATCCCGCAGACGCACGTCGACCTGATGGCGGGGCAGTGGCGCGGCGACTACTACCGCTACGACGACGTCGGCATCGAGATCCAGGGCAGCACCGCCGGTCTCGTCGGCTGCGGCGCCGTCGGCCGCCGCGTCGCCCGGGCCCTCGCCGCGCTCGGCGCCCGCGTGCTCGTCCACGACCCGTACCTGGACGACCTCGGCGACCTGTCCGGCATCGCCGAGCTCGTCCCGCTCGACGAGCTGCTGGCGCGCGCGCAGATCGTGTCCCTGCACGCCCGCGCGACGCCGCAGACCACGCGGATGATCGGCGCCGCGCAGATCGCCGCGATGCCGCCCGGCTCCATCATCGTCAACTGCGCGCGCGGGTCGCTGCTGGACTACGAGGCCGTCTGCGACGCCGCCGAGTCCGGCCACCTGTTCGCCGCCGCGTTCGACGTCTTCCCCGAGGAGCCGATCCCCGCCGGGTCGCGGCTGCTGACCACCCCGAACATCATCGTCACACCGCACCTGGCCGGGGCCAGCAAGCAGACCGCCGCCAACGCGGCCCGCATCCTCGCCGCCGACGTCGGCCGCCACCTGCGCGGCGAGGCCCTCCTGCACTGCGCGAACCCCGAGGTGCTGGCCCCCCGGCCCACCGGCCCCTGACCTCCCCACCCCCCACCCAAGGAGGCACGATGCACGGACCCGGACTCGGCGAGGCAGCTCTCACCCGCCGCAGAGTCCTCGGCTTCGCGGGCGCCGCCACGCTCGCCGGAGCCGCAGCCCTGGCCGGCGCCCGCCCCGCCGCGGCCGCCGGACGCTCCTTCACCTTCGACCTGCTGTTCAACGTCCCCCACACCGACAACATGCAGGGCCTCGCCTACCGCCGCGGCCGCTTCTACGTCGGCTTCGACGTGGGCGGCGGACACGGCGTCATCCGCGAGTACGACCGCGACGGCGCCACCCTCAAGGAGAGCGCGCCGCTCGCCGTCGGGCACGCCGCCGAGATCAGCGCCGACCGCGACGGGCTCCTCTACGTCGCCACCGGCGGCGGCACGAACCCGACCAAGGTCAACGTCGTGGACTGGAGTGGTGAGCCCGAAGTCGTGCGCACCATCGACTTCGGCGCGCTCGGCAACTCCGGCCTGGTCGCGGTCGACGACCGGCGCGACGGCCTGCTCGTGCACGCCGGACCGGGCGACCAGGGCCCCTTCGTGTTCGCGTTCACCGACCTCGACGGCACCGTCCGCTCGACCTTCGACCTCGGCTACCAGGGCGTCCCGCAGGGCCTGGAGATGGCCGGTGACAAGGTCCTCTACTACACCAACAACGCCATCACCGTGCTGGACCGGGCGGGGAACATCCTCGAAGCGATACCCATCCCGCTGACCGGGGAGAGCGAGGGGCTGGCGGTCGCGCCCGCGGGCCGCGGCACCCGCGTCTTCTTCGGCTACAACAAGCCGAACCGCGTCTACGCGATGACGCCCGTGTTCCACTGACAGGCCAGGCGCGCGGCCGGGTTCCGTCCATACCTCCCGTCCCGGCCGCGCGCCCTCCCATTTCTGCGCACAAAGTGCTTGACTCCGCGGTCGATATCACGGTCGACTTAGCATCCGGCGGCCCTCGTTTATCGGAATCTTCTAGAGTGCGGATATCCGGCGGGAAGGGGCTTGCATTTCACGGCCACTCGGGTAGAAAAAATCAAATCCCTCTCCCCGAGGAGGAAACCCGTGAAGGCTCCCATCAGGCTGGCCGCCCCCCTCGCGGCCGCCTCCGCCGCGCTGGCCCTGACGGCGCCCGCCGCGTCCGCCGCCACCACCACGATCCGCCAGGAGACCGCCACCGGAGCCCCCTACTCCGGCAACTGGCAGGTCGCAACCGTCGGGGGTCTGGCGTTCTCCGTCGACTACCTGGGCGCGAAGGTGACCGGTTCCTGCGACGGCGCCGAACTGCGGGGCACCGTCCAGTCCACCGGCGCGGGCGGGCTGACCGCCGCGTCGATCGGCGCGTGCCGGACCTCCAACGGCCTGAGCTCCCCGCCCACCGACCTCGACCTCAGCCAGATGCCCGACAAGAGCGGGAGCGTCGCCTACGACCCGGTCGCCGGGGGTCGGGACGGCGTCCTGTCCATCAACGGTGGTCTTCGCTTCAAGATGGAAGGAAAGATCCTCGGCATCACCGTCACCTGCTACTACGGATTCCGGACGGGAGGCACCGACGGTCTGCGCTTCGACGTCTACAACCGCGACAACCCGAACCGCCCCCTGCCGGGCCAGGACGACGCGCAGGGCAGGGCCGACGGCATCACGCTCGTGCGGCAGACGGGAAGCAGCGGCCTCTGCCCGTCCAACGGCACCGGCAGCGGCTCCGCCATCGCGCGCGGTGAGAGCACGCCGGGCTCCGGCGTCTTCGACCGCAAGCTCTACCTGACCCCCTAGCCCGGGGCGAGCGTGCGGAGAGGCGGCCGGGCCCGGGGCCAGTGCAAGGGAGTGATCTGGTTCGCGCCGCTGGCCGGCGTGGTCCTGCTCGGACCGGAGGTCCTGGCGTTGTTCGCCGCGGTGTCGATCGCCGACATCACCG
>NZ_JBEZJP010000492.1:0-5550 GCF_040653175.1 Actinomadura sp. NPDC048032 | reverse complement strand
GGCGCTGACCGCGATCCACGCCGCCGGGCTGATCTCCAGGCGCTCGGCCGTTCAGGTGTCGGGTCGCGGGGCCCGGCCGGTGGGCGGCGTTATGGGCCGGCCCCCGCGACCCGACGTCTCGGGGGCGCCGCTAGCCGCGGTGCCCGGTCGGGGCGAAGTCCTCCCGCGTGTCGTTCGCACGCGGCTGCTTCTTCGGCTCGTCGCCGTGGCCCGGCCACCAGGCCCGGTGGCCCAGCATCGCGGTCAGGCCCGGCACCAGGAAGGTGGACATCACGAAGGCCGACAGCGCGATGCCGATCGCCACCGAGAAGCCCATCTGCTGGAGCATCGAGACCGGCGCGAGCATCATCACCGAGAACGTGCCGGCCAGGATGAGGCCCGCCGCGGCGACCGTCGGGCCGCCGTGCTGGACGGCCAGCGCCGCCGCCTTCCGCGGCTCGTGGCCCTCCTTGGCCTCCTCGCGCAGCCGCGCCGTCATCAGGATGTTGTAGTCGGTCCCGATGGCCAGCACGAACAGGTAGAGGACGATCGGCAGCTGGAAGGTGACGCCGGCCTCGCCCATCGCGCCCTGGAAGACGTACACCGCGGAGCCGAGCGTCGCCGCGAAGCCCAGCAGGACGGCCACGACCAGGTAGAGCGGCGCGACCACCGACCTCAGCAGCAGCGCCAGGATCAGCGCGATCAGGACCGCCGCCACCGGCAGGATCACCGACAGGTCGCGGTTGTTGACCGTGTTGATGTCGGAGAAGATCGCCGTCGGTCCGCCGACGTAGGTGCGGGTGCCCTCCGGCGCCGCCTTGTGCACGGCGGGCGTCAGGTCGTCCTTGACCAGGCTGATCGCCTTGTTGGACGCGGGGTTGAGCTTCAGCACCAGGTCGACCCGGGCCACGGTCTTGTCCTGGCCGGGGACGGGCGGCTGCACCCTGCCGACGCCGGGCGCGTTCTCGACGGCCTTGCTGAACGCCTGGGTCTGCTGCTGGCTGACCGGCTGCCCGTTCTGGCTCTTGATGAACACCTGGACCGGGGTGGTCAGGCCGGGCGGGAAGCCCTTCTCCATGTCCTTGGTCGCCTGCGCGGACTCGGTGTCCTGCGGGAAGCCGGCCGCGAAGTCGTAGTCGGCCTTGAACCCGAGGGTGCCGAGCGCCAGCACGACCAGGACGAGCCCGGACGCCGCCGCGGCGAGCGCGGGGCGCTTGCCGACGCCGCGGCCGATGGCCGTGGAGAACCTGTCCTTCGGCTGCTTCTTCCACGCCTTGGACGGCCAGAAGACGGCGGTGCCGAGCAGCGAGACGAGCGCGGGGAACAGCGTCAGCGAGGTGATGCCCATCACGACGACGGCGATGGCCAGGGACGGGCCCCAGGCGCTGAAGACGCCGAACGTCGCGAGCAGCAGGACCAGGAACGTCACGGCGATGGCGGCGGCGGCCGAGGAGATGACCTCGCCGACCCGCTCCACCGCGGTGATCATCGCGGTCTTCTTGTCGTCGCCGGCCCGCAGCCGCTCGCGGAACCGGAACATCAGGAACAGGTAGTAGTCGGCGCCGATGCCGAAGAGCACGATCAGGATGATGGTGCTGAGGCTGTCGTCGCCGGAGAACCCGAAGATCTTCGAGGCCGTGCCGATCAGGCCCATCGCGACCTGCATGGTCACGGTGATGACGACGATCGGCAGGATCGCCGCCAGCGGGGCCCGGAAGATCAGCAGGATCAGGCCGATGATCAGCACGAAGGTGGCGATGCCGACGATCTCGAAGGACTTGTTGAAGGAGTCCTCGTTGTCGACGAAGCCGGCGACGTCACCGCCGACCTTGGCCTCCATCCCGCTGCCCTTCAGCAGGGTGGGCAGGTCCTTGCGTATCTGCTTGACCGCCTCGCCCTGCTTCTTGCTGTCGTCCATCGAGGTGCCCTTCATCGGCACCATGACCACCTGGACGGCCTTGTTGGGCGCCACGGCCTGCGGGCCGGTGGCGAAGCCGAGGACGGTCGGCGGCTTCTTGGCGTTCAGCGACTTGGCGGCCTCGTTCACCTTGGCGCTGTCCTGCGCCGTCAGCGGCTGGCCGTCCGAGCGCTTCACCACGATCAGCGAGGAGGTGTCCTCCTGCTGCGGGAAGGCCTTTTCAGCGATCTTGAGCGCCTGCACCGACTCGTACTTCGAGGGCAGGAAGTCGCCCTGGTCGGACTCGGTGGTGAGCTTGGGGGAGAGGGCGATGATGAGAACCGCGGCGACGAGCCAGGCCACGATCGTCCACCACGGGTGTCTCACGACGAAGCGCGCGAGCCGAGCGAACATGGGGGCTTCCTTAATTCACGGTCGTAGGGATACCCGTAAAACAGTAGAGACCGGACACCGTGCAGGGGTCACCCGCAGCGCCGAAATGCGGGGTGATACCTCCGGGGGAGACTCTCCTCCTCTAGGAGGGGCGGGGAGTGGATAGCCTCGTACCCATGGACAACGAGGTTCAACGGGGGTTCGAGACCCTGGCCATCCACGCCGGGCAGGAGCCCGACCCGGTCACCGGCGCGGTCGTGCCGCCGATCTACCAGGTCTCGACGTACAAGCAGGACGGCATCGGGGGGCTGCGCGGCGGCTACGAGTACTCCCGGTCGGCCAATCCGACGCGTACCGCGCTGGAGGTATGCCTGGCCGAGACGGAGGGCGGCGCGCGGGGGCTGGCGTTCGCCTCCGGGCTCGCCGCCGAGGACGCGCTGCTGCGCACGGTCTGCAAGCCCGGCGCCCACGTCATCGTCCCCAACGACGCCTACGGCGGGACGTACCGGCTGTTCGCGAAGGTCGCCCAGCCGTGGGGCGTCGAGTTCGACCCGGTGCCGCTCGGCGACATCGCCGCGGTGCGGGCGGCGGTGCGACCCGACACGAAGATCATCTGGGTGGAGACGCCCACCAACCCGCTGCTCGGCGTCGCCGACATCGCGGCCCTGGCCGCCGTCGCCCGCGACGCCGGGGCGCTGCTGGCCGTCGACAACACCTTCGCCTCCCCCTACCTGCAGCGGCCGCTGGAGCTCGGGGCGGACGTCGTCGTCCACTCCACCACCAAGTACATCGGCGGGCACTCCGACGTCGTCGGGGGCGCGCTGATCGCCGCGGACGCGGACCTTGGGGAGCGGCTGGCGTTCCACCAGAACGCGATGGGCGCCGTCGCGGGCCCGTTCGACGCCTGGCTCACCCTGCGCGGGATCAAGACCCTCGGCGTGCGGATGGACCGGCACTGCGCCAACGCGGAGCGGGTCGTGGAGCTGCTGTCGCGGCACCCGTCCGTCCGGCAGGTCCTCTACCCGGGGCTGCCCGACCACCCGGGCCACGAGATCGCCGCCAAGCAGATGAAGGCGTTCGGCGGCATGGTCTCGTTCCGGATGGAGTCGGAGGAGGCCGCCGTCCGGGTCTGCGAGCGGACGAAGCTGTTCACGCTCGGCGAGTCGCTCGGCGGCGTCGAGTCGCTGATCGAGCACCCGGGGCGGATGACGCACGCCTCGGCGGCCGGGTCGCCGCTGGAAGTGCCCGCCGACCTGGTGCGACTGTCGGTCGGCATCGAGGACGCCGCCGACCTGCTCCGCGATCTGGAGCAGGCGCTTTCCTGAGAATCGGCTGACCATTCCCCACCGGACTTGATCAAAACATCTATACTCGGCGCGCCAGGTTCGTGAAGAAAGGGCCCGGGGTGCGCAAAGTACTGGTCTGTGGGGCGGCGTTCGCCGCGACGTGTGTCTCCGCCGTGACCGTTCCCGTGGGAGCCCACGCGAACGAGCCGGCGCCGACGCCCAGCGTGTCCGTTCCGTCCGTGCCGACCGAGTCGCCGGCGGGGACCCCCTCCGGCGCGCCGGAGACCGGGGCCCCCGGCACCGGGTCGCCGTCGGCGCCGTCCGCGACGCCGACGGAGGGCGGCCCCGCCGGCGCGGACGGGGAGCCGGACGGCACCGTCACCGCGCAGGCGGTCATGGTGACGCCGCAGCTCCCGCTGTTCCGCACCTACGCCTACGGCAAGCTGCCCGCCCAGAAGATCGACGCCTACTGGCGCAAGCCGGGCCCGCGCGCCACGCCCCGCCCGGCCGTGCTGCTCCTGCACGGCGGCTACTGGCTGGAGGGCGACAAGGGCGGCGGCTGGAAGTACTTCGCGCGCCGGCTGACCGAGCAGGGCTTCGTCGTGCTGTCGGCCAACTACCGGCTCGCGCCCAAGGCGCAGTGGCCCGCCCAGCGCGACGACGCCATGGCGGCCCTCGACTTCATCAAGAAGCACGCCCAGGTGTGGAACGTCGACCCGAACCGCGTCGCGGTCATGGGCTCGTCGGCCGGCGGGCACCTCGCGACGCAGCTCGGGACGCTCGGGACGGGCACCCGCCAGGTCCGCGGCGTGGTCGCGCTGTCCCCGCCGAACAACCCCTTCCTGGCCTTCCAGGACGGCGCGAAGCCGGACGCCACGTTCACCAAGCGCAAGCTGCGGCGGGCCGTGGTCGGCCTCGTCCACTGCGAGCCCGGTGTCACCGCCGACCCGGACTGCTGGACGAAGCTGGACGACGCCAGCACCGTCACGCACGTCTCCGCGGGCGACGCCCCGATGCTGCTGATGCACGCCACCGGCGACTTCGTCCCCGTCACCCAGAGCACCGGGCTGGCGACCGCGCTGCGCGCCGCCGGCGTCCCGGCGACCGTCAAGACCGTCGAAGGCGACATGCACGCCTCGGACATGCTGGGCGACGAGGGCGTCTACCCGACCATCCTGGCCTGGCTCAAGAAGCGACTGAACGCGTAGTTGGCGGTTCAGCCGTTCCAGACCATCAGGACGAGGATCACCAGCCAGATCAGCGCGACGACGCCGGACATGGCGGCGAGCCGCCCCCGCTCCACCTCGGCGACCTCGCCCGCCGCGGCCGGTTCTGCGGTGGCCCCGGCGGCGGGCGCCTCGGCCTCCGCCGCGCCGCCCTCGGCCTCGCCGATCTCCTTGGCCTCCTCGGAAGGTGCGGGACGGGCGGGGACCGTCGCGGGCACCGCCTCGGCCGCCGCGACCTCCAGCAGATGGACCGCCTTGCGCTGGTCGCGCTCGACGATCAGAAGCAGCACCAGCGCGACGACGAACAGCGTCATCGACACCGTCAGCCACACCTCGGCGAGGTCGCCCTTGGCCAGCCCGAGCCCGATCAGGAAGATCCCGAGCGTGCCGATCCCGTAGATCTGGGTGGTCCGGTGGAGGTAGCGCACCACGGTCACGTTCCGCTTGCGGATGTAGCGCGGCGTGGACATCGTGGCGGCGGTCAGCGGCCCCAGCGTGAAGATCGCGAACCCGATGTGCAGGATGAGCAGGATGCGGTCCGAAGTCGACATGTGCCGACCTTAGTCCGCGCCGCCCTGAGCCTCACTGCAACCACGCGACAACCTCAGCCGGCGCCGCAACCCCACGACGACCTCAATGGTTGCGATCGCGTCCGAAGGCAGGTGTGAGCGAAGCGAGAACCTGATCGCGCAGTGAGCCGCCAGGCGAGCCGGAGCGATGCCAGCGATCGCCCGCAGCAGGCGCCAGGAGAGTTCCACCGCCGTGCGCA
>NZ_JBEZJP010000491.1:0-5602 GCF_040653175.1 Actinomadura sp. NPDC048032 | reverse complement strand
AGCTCGTACTGCCGGGTGAGACGGCCCCCGCGCACCGGCACAGCCCGGGCGCCATCCGCTTCATGCTGGCCGGATCGGGGCTGTCCACCGTCACCGTGTTTGGAGACCCCATGACCTCCCCTCCCCCGGCGGTCGGCGCGGACCGGCTGCTGCTGCGCGCCGCCGGGCGCGCCCGCGGCTGGACGGCGCTCGTCGCGGCCGCGGCGCTGGCGGACGCGGCGGCGGCCGTCCTCCTCCCGTTCGCGCTGGCCCGCGCGATCGACGCGGTCCCGCCGGGCGGGGCCCCGGCCGCCGCCGCGCTGTGGCCCTGCGTCGCACTGGTCGCGGCGTCCGCCGCGGCGGAGGTGCTGTCGGAGCCAGCGACCGGCTGCGCGGCCGCGCGGGCGACGGCGTGGCTGCGGCACACCCTCGTCCGGCACCTGCTGGCGGCGGGCCCCGCTCCGCGCGTCCCGCCGGGCGACGTGGCCGGGCGCATGGTGGGCGGCGCGGCCGAGGCGGGCACGGCGCCCGCCGCCGCGACCGAGGCCGCGGCCGGGCTGCTGCCGGCCGCCGGGGCGCTCGCGGCCCTCTGGCTCATCGACTAGCGGACCGCGGCGGCGGTCGCGGTCGCGCTGCCGGCGGTGGCGCTGCTGATGCGGGCGTTCGTCCGCGACGTCACCGCGTCCGCGCACCGCTACCTCACCGTCCAGGGCACGATCGCGGGGCGCCTCGCCGAGGCCCTCGCCGGGACCCGGACGATCGCCGCCGCCGGGACGGCCGGGCGCGAGGCGGCGCGCATCCTGCGCCCCCTGCCCGGCCTGCGCGCGGAGGGCGAGGCGATGTGGCGGGTGCAGGGCGGCATCGCGGCGCGCGGCATGCTCGCCCTGCTGCTGCTGCAGGTGGCGGCCGTCGGCGTCGCCGGCGCCGAGCTCGCGGCGGGCCGCATCACGCCGGGCGAACTGGTCGCGGCCGTCCAGTACGCGGGGCTCGCCGCCGGGTTCGGACCCGTCCTCACCCAGCTGCTCCGCCTCGGCCGCGCCCGCGCCGGCGCCCGCCGCGCCGCGGAGATCCTCGCGTGGCCCGCTCTGCGCCACGGCACCGGCGAGGCCCCGCCGGGCCCCGGCGGCCTGGAGTTCCGGGGGGTCACCGTCCGCGGCGCGCTGGACGGCCTGGACCTCACCGTCCCCGGCGGGCGCGCCGTCGCCGTCGTGGGGCGCTCCGGATCCGGCGCCTCCGCGCTCGCCGCGCTCGCCGGGCGGCTCGCCGACCCCGACCGCGGCACGGTGCTGCTGGACGGCACGCCCCTCCCCCGCCTTCACCGGACGGCGCTTCGCCGCGAGATCGGCTACGCCTTCGCCCGGCCCGCGCTGTTCGGGACGACCGTCCGCGACGCCATCGCCTTCGGCCCCTCCCGCCCGCCGGAGTCCTGGCTGCGCGAGGCGGCGCGGGCCGCCCGCGCCGACGGCTTCATCCGCCGCCTCCCGCAGGGCTACGGCACTCCGCTCGCGGAGGCGCCGCTGTCCGGCGGGGAGCTGCAGCGGCTGGGCCTGGCCCGCGCGTTCGCCCACGCCGGGCGCGTCCTCGTCCTGGACGACGCGACCTCCAGCCTCGACACCGTCACCGAGCTGCAGATCACCGACGCGCTGCTCGACCGGTTCGCCGACCGGACCCGCCTGATCGTGGCGCACCGCGCCTCCACCGCCGCCCGCGCCGACCTGGTCGTCTGGCTCGACGAGGGCCGCGTCCGCCGGGTCGCCCCCCACCGGGCCCTCTGGGCCGATCCCGACTACCGCGCCGTGTTCGGGGGCGCGGCGTGATCGGGCGGCGGGAGGCGGCGCGGGTCCTGTGGCGCGGCGCCGGGGACGCCGTCCGGGCGCGGCCGCGGGCGGTGGCGCGGGCCGCCGGATGGTCGGCGGTGGAGGCCGTGCCCACGGCGGTGTTCGGGCGGGCCGTCGGGGAGGCCGTCGACGCGTTCCGGACGGGGCGCACGTCCGGCGCCGCCGCCTGGCTCGGCGTGCTCGCCGTGTCGGCGCTGGTGGGGGCGGCCGGGAGCCGGCGGCTGTATCCGGCGCTGGCCGCGATCGTGGAGCCGTTCCGGGACGAGCTGGTGAGGCGGGTCGCGACGGGGGCGCTGCACCGGTCGCTGCGGGGACGGCCCGACACGGGGGCCGTCGCGCGCCTCACCCACCAGGTGGAGATCGTCCGGGACACCCTCGGCGGGCTGCTCGTCGTCGCGCGCGGGTTCGCGTTCGCGGCCGGGGCGGCGCTGCTGGGGCTGGCCTCGATGGCGCCGGAGGTGGCCGCGCTGGTGCTGCCTCCGCTGGTGCTCGGGCTGGCGCTGTTCGGGGCGGTGTTCGGAAGGGCGGCCGCCCGGCAGCGCGAGCTCGTCGTCGGCGAGGAGGAGATCGCCGAGCGGACCGCCGCCCTGGCCGCCGGGCTGCGGGACGCCGTCGGGTGCGGCGGCGAGGAGCTGCTGCGGGAGGAGCTGGGCGCCGCCGTGGAGGCGCAGGCGGCGGCCGGGCGCGCGGTCGCGCGGCTCGCGGCGGTGCGCGCCGTCGCGCTGGCGGTGGGCGGCTGGCTGCCGCTGCTGCTGGTCCTCGCGGCGGCGCCGTGGCTGATGCGGCGCGGCGCCACGGCCGGGACGGTGATCGGCGCGCTGACCTACGTCCTGCACGGGCTGCAGCCGGCGCTGCGCACGCTCGTGCACGGGATGGGCGGCAGCGGCCTGCGGCTGGCGGTGACGCTCGGCCGGATCCTGGAGACGGGCGCGCCGGACGCGCCCGCCCCGCCCGAGCCCGCCGCACCCGTGCCGGGGGCGCCGGCGGTGGAGCTGCGCGGCGTGACCTTCGCCTACGGGGCCGGGGCGCGGCCGGTGATCGAGAACCTGGACCTGGTCGTCCCGCACGGCGACCATCTGGCCGTGGTGGGGCCGAGCGGGATCGGCAAGTCGACGCTCGCGGCGCTGATCGCGGGGCTGGCCGCGCCCGGCGCGGGCGAGGTGCTGGTGGACGGGCGGCCGGCGGGCGATCCGGGCCGGCGGGTGCTCGTCCCGCAGGAGGCGTACGTGTTCGGCGGCACCCTGCTCGACAACCTCGTCTACTACGCGCCGGACGCCGGTCCGGAGGAGGCGGGCCGCGCCGTGGACGCGCTGGGGCTGGCGCCGCTCGTCCGCGACCTCGGCGGGTACGGGGCGCGGCTGGAGCCCGGCGCGCTGACCGAGGCGCAGCGGCAGTGCGTGGCGCTGTGCCGGGCCTACCTCGCGCCGCAGCGCCTGGTCATCCTGGACGAGGCCGCGTACCGGCTCGACCCGGCCG
The DNA here is from genome assembly GCF_040653175.1 of Actinomadura sp. NPDC048032. Classification (NCBI taxonomy): domain Bacteria; kingdom Bacillati; phylum Actinomycetota; class Actinomycetes; order Streptosporangiales; family Thermomonosporaceae; genus Actinomadura; species Actinomadura sp. NPDC048032. The sequence goes on along the minus strand of NZ_JBEZJP010000491.1, from coordinate 2,309 downwards.
CCGAGGCGCGGGTGGAGGAGGCGTTCGCGCGCCGGCCCGGCACGCTCGTCGTCATCGCGCACCGGATCAGCTCGGCGATGCGCGCCCGCCGCGTCCTGGTGCTGGACGGGACCCGCGCCCACCTCGGGCGGCACGCGGACCTGCCCGCGGTGTGCCCGCTGTACCGGGACCTGACCGGGCGCTGGGAGGACGGCTCACAGCCACCCGGCGTCCTCGGCGATCCGGATGGCCTGGACCCGGTTCTCCGCGCCGATCTTGCGGTTGATGCGGGAGAGGTGGTTGCGGACGGTGCCGATCGTCAGGACGAGGTCCTCGGCGATCTGCGCCGCGGACGCGCCCCGTGACGCCAGGGTGAGGACCTCGATCTCCCGTTCGGTGAGCGGGCTCTGGGCCGAGCCCAGTTCGGTGAAGGCCATGTCGGGGTCGATGACGCGCGCGCCCTCGGCCGCCCGCCTGATCGCGTCCACGAGCTCGCCCGGCGAGGTGTCCTTCAGCACGAGCCCGGAGGCCCGCGCGGCCACCGCGCGCCGCAGGTCACCGGTCCGGCAGCGGCCCGCCATCAGGACGGTGCGGCACTCCGGGACGGCCTCGCGTAACGCCCGGGCGGCCGTGAAACCGTCCAGGCCCGGCAGCCCGACGTCGATCAGCGCGACGTCGGGCCGGCGTCTGCGCGCCGTGCGGAGGACCTGATCGCCCGAGCCCAGCGCCGCCACCACGTCGAGATCCGTCACCCGGTCGAACAGCGCGACCAGCCCGCCGCGCAGGAGCGGCGCCCCCTCGGCGAGCAGAATCCGAATCATTCTCGTCTCCAACACGGCCGCCCGCCCGCGGCCTCAGAAAGGACAAACACCGAACGCGTCTCAGAGGGAAGTCAGGGCGGCGGCCGAGAGGCATTGCCGGGGATTCGGTCAGCGCGAAATCGAACTTTCATTAGGTCACCTTCGACAGGCCGCACGACTACTGAACTCTTACCGGACGGAGCCAACACTATTCACCGCGTCAATGTAAAGACACCGTGGAAACCAGGAATCCAGCGATGGGTATTCCGCCAATTAGCGTTCGTACACCTGATGGGCCGGAACCGGTTCAGGCGAGGAAATCGAACTCCGCTCCGGCGCCCGCGTCGCGCGCCGCGGTGTAGGCCGTCCAGCTCAGCGCGAGGTCCTGCCAGGGCAGCCCGACGGGCGCGTACACCGTGACCTCGCCGTCCTTCACCCGCCCGGGCACCTGGCCGCGCATCAGGTCGCGCAGCGTCCCGGCGGCGTGCTCGACGTCCAGGCCCGCGCCGGCCAGCACGCCCATCTCGACGGCCAGGGGGACGTCGTCGACGACGACGCGGGCGCCCTCCAGCAGGTCGGCCCCCAGTTCGGCCTTGCCCGGCTGGTCCGCGCCGAGCGAGGTGAGGTGCGTCCCGGGGGCCACGTCGGCGGCGTGCAGGAGGGGGCGGCGCGCCCAGGTCGCCAGGACCACGATCCCGGCGTCCCGGACGGCGGCGCGCGGGTCCGGCGCCACGGTCGCGTGCGCGTCCAGCCGGGCACCGTGCCGCGCGGCGAAGTCGGCGGCGCGGCCGGAGTCCAGGTCGAACACCGTGAGGTCGCGCACCTCCCGCAGCTCGCCCAGGCCCCGCATGACCAGTTCGGCCTGCGCGCCCGCCCCGATCACCGCGACCGAGCCGGCCGCGGGGCGCGCCAGCGCGTGGGTGCCGAGGGCGGCGGCCAGGCCGGTGCGCCAGGCGGTCACGGTCGCCGAGTCCAGGAGGGCCAGCAGCTCGCCCGTCCCGAGGTCGTGCAGGCAGACGACGCCGCGCAGCGCCGGGCGGCTGCCGGGAAACTTCGCGTTGGCCTTCACCGTGTACGCGGGGATCCCCTCGACCACGCCCGGCATCAGCGCCGTCGCAGTGCCCTGTCCGGGCAGCTCGACGATCACGCGGCGGGCGGCGGCGCCGCCGTCCCCGGCCGTGAAGCCGCGGCGCAGGGCGTCCAGGCAGGGGGCGGGGTCGAGCAGCGACTCAAGGATGGAACGGGCCAAGAGGAGCGTCACCGGGCCATCCTCCCGTCCCCCGGAGCCGGCGTCACCCCCTGGGGGCACCGCGATTGGACCTCTCATCCCGGTCCGAAACCCGCCAAACGGGCAGTCCTCCCCGAGATTCGGCCACGGAACCCGCACCCATTGTGACAATCCGTAGATGGTCAGTTGGTCACTTTCTCGCCTTACACGGGCGTTCCCGGATCTTCGAGCCCTGGTGTAGGGGTGCGCCGGCGCGCCGTAGACCACGTCCCGGGCCCCGGTCTCCACGATCCGGCCGAGGT
>NZ_JBEZJP010000490.1:0-5644 GCF_040653175.1 Actinomadura sp. NPDC048032 | reverse complement strand
GCGGTCAGGCCGCCTTGGCCGCCAGCAGGCGGCTCATCTCGGCGCGCAGCTCCTCGACGTCCACCCCCGCCTCGGCGGCCAGCCGCACCGACGAGAAGTCGCCGTCGTGCAGGACGCCGAGAAGGAGGTGGCCGCTGCGGATCTCCTTCTGGCCGAGCCGGAGGGCGTGCCGCAGGCTCAGCTCCAGCGCCTTCTTGGCGTGCGGCGTGAGGGGGACGTGACCCCGGCGGAACCGGCCGCTCCTCCCGGCCGGCGCGTCGAGGGCGCCCTCGCCGAAGCTCTGCTCGGTGGCCTCGCGGACGGCGTCCAGGTCGATCCCGATGCTGCGCAGGGCGTCGGGGTCGAGGACGTCGCCGCCCGCGCGGTTGAGCCGAACGATCCGGGCCCGCAGGTCGTCCGGGCCGAGTCCGTGCTCGCGCAGGACGCGTCCGGTGGCGTTCTCGGCTCCCGCCAGGGTGAGCAGGACGTGCTCGGTGCCGATGCGGCCGTCGCGCAGCGCCCGCGCCTCGGCCTGGGCCCCGATGACCGTCTGCCGCGCGTCCGCGGTGAAACGCTCGAACATCGTCTACTGCTCCTTCTTGAGTAGGCGGCGGCCGGTGCCGTGCTTCTTGTGGACGGCCTGCCGGCTCACGCCGAGGCAGACCGCGATCTCCTGCCAGGACCAGCCCTGGTCGCGGGCGCTGGCGACCTGCAGCGCCTCCAACCGCTCGGCCAGCTCGCGCAGCGCGCGCACGGCCCGCAGTCCCACCGCGGGGTCCCGGCTGCTCGCCTCCTGGGCGAGCGTCACTCCGTCGCTCATGGCTGTCAATGTAGGTTGACATCCGAGGCGTGTCAACCAATGTTGACGCTTTCGACGGTCAGCGCACGGCCATCAGCGTGGTGAGCAGGTCGTCCAGGCTGACCAGGCCGGCGACGCGGCCGTCCGGCCCGACGGCGAGACCGAGGTGGCTGTGCCCCGCCTTGAGGATCGCGACCGCCTCGCCCACGGGCGTGCCGACCGGCATCGCCGGAACGGGATGCGCCAGGTCCCCGGCGGGGGTGGCGCGGCCCCGCGCGCGGGCCACGAGGGCGTCCCGGACGTGCACCATGCGGGCCTGCCCCGGTCGCCCGGCGCCCCGCAGCATGAGCCGGATGTGGCCCGTGCGGGCCGACGCGTCGATGACCTCCTGCGGCGTCGCGGACGCGGGGACCGACACGATGTCCGAGACCGGCACCACGAGGTCGGCCAGCGGGGCGCGCGGCGCGTCCAGGGCGGCGGTGAGCAGCGTCAGCTCGCTCTGGCCGATCAGCCCGAGCCTCCGCGACTCCTGGGCGATGCTGCGCAGCTGCTCGGGGGTGCGCGACACCTCCCGCGAGTCGGCGGGGCGGACGCCCACCAGCCGCAGGAGCAGGTTCGTCGCGCCGTTCAGCGCCGCCAGCACCGGGCGCACCAGGGTGGCGAACGCGCGGAAGGGCAGGCCGAGCACGCTCGCCGAGCGCTCGGGGTCGGCGATCGCCCACGACTTCGGCGCCATCTCCCCGACGACCATGTGCAGGAACGTCACGAGCGCCAGAGCCAGGACGAACGCGACGGCGTGCGCCGCGCCCTCCGGCAGCCCGGCGGAGTGGAACAGCGGCGTGAGGGACCCCGCGAACACCGGCTCGGACACCAGGCCGAGGCCGAGCGAGCACATCGTGATGCCGAGCTGCGCGCCCGCGAGGGTCACCGACAGCTCGTCGATCCCCGCGACGGCCGCGCCCGCCCCCCGCCCGCCGCGGGCGGCGGCCCGCTCCAGCCGCGGCCGCCGCGCCGCCACCAGCGCGAACTCGGTGGCGACGAAGAAGCCGTTGCCCGCCAACAGCGCCAGCGTGACCGGGGCGCCCAGCCCGAGGTTCACCCGTCCTCCTCCACGGTGCGGATGCGGATCAGCTCCGGCACGTGCCGGTGGACGGTCAGGACCTCCACCACGGCGGTGCGGGCCGGCTCGTCCAGCCGGGTCGGGGCCAGCGGCACCCGGACGACGTCGCCCGGCCGCGCGACCCGGCCGAGCCGCTTCATCAGCAGCCCCGCGACGGTCTCGTAGTCGCCCTCCGGCAGCGCGATGCCGGTCTCGTGGGCGACCTCGTCCATCCGCAGCCCCGCGTCGGTCGTCCACCACTCGCCGCTGCGGATCGCGAGGTCCTCGCCCGGCTCGTTCTCGTCGGCGATCTCCCCGACCAGCTCCTCGGCGACGTCCTCCCAGGTGAGGATGCCGGCGAAGCCGCCGTACTCGTCCACCACGCAGGCGAGGGGCTCGCCGGCGCCCTGCAGCCGCAGCACCACCTCCGGCAGCGGCAGCGACGACGGCAGCAGCAGCGCCGGCCGGGCGAGCGCGCGGACCTCGGTGCGCGCGGCCTCGTCCGGGCCGAGCGCGACCAGCTCCTCCAGCCCGACGACCCCGACCACGTCGTCGACGCCCTCGCCGAGGACGGGATAGCGGGTGTGCCCGCTCGCCGCGATCACGTCGCCCAGGTCGGCGGCCCGCGCCGCGGCGGGCACGGTCACCACGTCGACGCGGGGCACCATGACCTCCTCGGCGTCCCGCTCGGAGAACACCAGGGCCCGCTCCAGCAGGTCGGCGTGGCCCGCCTGGAACTGCTCCCCGGACTCGCCGATCATGTGCCCGAGCTCCTCCAGCGTCGCGCCGTGCCGCAGCTCCTCCACCGGCTCGATGCCCACCGCGCGGACGAGCCGGTTCGCGGACACGTCGAACAGCCTGATCAGCGGGCCCGCCGCGGCCAGGTAGAACAGGGTGGACCCGGCCAGCGCGCGAGCCAGCGACTCCGCCCGCGCCAGCGCCAGGTTCTTGGGGAAGAGCTCGCCCAGCAGCATCTGGATCACCGTGGCCAGGACGAACCCGAGCGCGACCGCCACCCCGCCGGACGCCGCCTCCGGGACCCCGCCCGCGCGCAGCGCCGGCGCGATCAGGTCGGCGAGGGCGGGCTTGGCGATGAAGCCCACGACCAGCGCGGTGACGGTGATGCCGAGCTGCGCGCCGGACAGCATGAACGAGAGCCGGCCCATCACCCGCACCGCGCGCCCCGCGGCCCGGTCGCCCTCCGCCGCCCGCTGGTCGAGCGCCGGGCGGTCCGCGGTGACGAACGCGAACTCCTGCGCCACGAAGTAGCCGGTCGCGGCGGTCAGCACGAGGACGGCCAGCAGTCCGAGCGCGGCGTTCACCCGGGCCTCCTCCTCACGCGCGGCACCTTCGAGACCCCTCCTACCCCCGCCCGGGCCGTCCCTCCCCGGAGGGCGGGACGGTTATCGACCGCTCTGCGTGGAATGAATCACTGTGCAGGCGAACCGCAGTGCAGGCGAAGAGGCCGGGGCCACAACCGCGAGGGGGCGCCCATGCCGAAACCGTTCGCGTCGTCCGCGGACCTGAGCGACAGGACGCAGACGCTGGAGGTCCTCGCCGACGGGGTGTACGCGCTCACGGCCGAGGGCGACCCGAACGTGGGGGCCGTGGAGGGCGAGGACTTCCTCGTCTGCTTCGAGGCCCTCGCCACGCCCGCCGCGGCGCGCGACTGGCTCGCCGTGCTGCGCGAGCACACCGACAAGCCCATCCGCTACCTGGTCCTGTCGCACTACCACGCCGTCCGCACGCTGGGCGCGAGCGCGTTCGGCGCCCCGGTGGTCGTCGCGCACGACCTGACGCGCGCGCTGATCGCCGAGCGCGGCAAGCAGGACTGGGAGTCGGAGTACGGCCGGATGCCCCGGCTGTTCAAGGACCCGGACGGCATCCCGGGGCTCACCTGGCCGACCGTGACGTTCACCGGCACCCTCACCATCGACCTCGGCGGCGACCGCGGCGACCTCGACCTGGCCTACTGCGGGCGCGGCCACACCGAGGGCGACATCGTGGCGTGGCTGCCCCGGCACCGGATCCTGTTCGCCGGTGACCTTGTGGAGACCCAGGCCGCGCTCTACACCGGTGACGCGTTCCATCGCGAATGGGCGTCCGGCACGCTCGACCACGTCCACTCCTTCGGGGCCGAGACCCTCGTCGGCGGGCGCGGGGCGGTCGCGCACGGCCGCGACGCCGTGCAGGCGGCCGTCCGGCAGACCCGCGACTTCCTCACCACGATGATCGGCGAGGTCGAACGGGTCCGGCGGGAGGGCGGCGCGCTCAGGGACGCGTTCGCCGCCGTCCACGCAGCGCTCGCCCCCGCCTACGGCGGCTGGCCGATCTTCGAGCACTGCCTGCCCTTCGACGTCTCCCGCCTCTGGGACGAGCTGGACGGCATCGAACGCCCCCGCATCTGGACGGCCGAGCGCGACCGGGAGGTCTGGGCGGAGCTGCAGGACTAGCCGGTACCGGAGGAGGGATGCCCAGGGACAGCAGGAATGTCCGGATCTCGTGACAACCCGGAGACGGCCGGGCCCCGCGTGGAAGGCTCGAAACCGTCCGGCACAGGGTTCCCGACGCGGAGGGGAGTGGCGATGACCGAGCGATACCGTCCCCGCCCGGTGTTCGATCCCGGCATCGGCGGCGAGGAGCGCGCCCTGCTGGCCGCCGCGCCCGAGCGGCTCGTCCCGGCCTGCCTGCCCGCACCGGCGCCCCCGCGGCTGCGCACCGGCACGGTCGCGGCGCGGCTGGTGTGGATCCCGGCGTTCGCGCTGTTCTACGGCGTGCTGCCGGGCGGATGGCTGCGCGTCTGCTTCGTCGCCTCGCTGGACGACGACGAGCTGGTGGGCGGCGCGGTGCGCTGGGGGAGGCTGCCCGTGGTCGCGATGATGGTCGTCCCGGCCGTGCAGGTCCTCCTGCTGCTGCTCGGCCAGGTGGAGGCCGCCGTCGTCCTCGCGGCCGCGAGCTTCGCCGCCTGGGTCGCCGGGGCGCTGCGGTACGTCCGGGAGCCCGCCGCCGCCCGCGCCGCGCGCGAGCACCACGGCCGCTACCTCCTGCCGGCCGACTTCGACCAGCCCGCCTCGGGGCTCCTCGTCCGCGCCCAGCGCGCCGTGGACGCCGTGCTCGGGTCGCGGGCGCACGGCGCCGGGCTGCTCGACGACATCAACAACGCGGTCGTCCTGCCGCGCCAGGAGTGGGCGATCGCGGGCGCCCTCGCCGAGCACACGCGGCTGCGCCGGGAGCGCCGCGCCCAGCGGCCGGAACGCCTCTCGGCGCGCGTCCGGGCCCTGCTGGAACCGCAGGACCGCGCGCTGGAGCTGTCGATCCGCTCGGTCACCGGGCGGATCGAGGCGCTGGAGGCCTACGCGCGCCGGGCGGGGGAGGCCGACGACGCCTACCACGAGGCCGGCGTCCTGCAGGGGCTGCCCGAGCAGAACGCCCGCTACCGGGACCTGCTGGCGAGCACCGTCGGGGACGCCCTGGCGGGCGAGGAGATCCGCGGGATGGCCGAGGACGCCCGCCAGGCCGAGCTGGCGCTGCGCGAGCGCGTCGCGGGCGCCGTGCGGGCCGGGCACGAACTGGGCCCGCCGCTCCGCTGACCCCGGGTCCCGCTCAGTTCTCGGCGAGCACGATGACGCGGTCGTCGGCCGAGAGCGTGAGCGGCGCCCACTTGTCCGGGTTCAGCACCACCCCGTAGCCGGGCGGTTCGTGGAACCCGGACACCGTCACCCGGCACCCGGCGGCCTTCGTCACGCTCACCGCACCCTCATTCGGGC